>JAABQQ010000244.1 GCA_011391405.1 Gammaproteobacteria bacterium | reverse complement strand
ACGATCTCGATGTCGGCGAAATCTTTTGCCGCCGCGCGGAACACCATGCGGCCGATGCGTCCGAAACCATTGATGCCGACCTTGATAGTCATTGACTGCGTCTCCCGTCAGAACTTGAGTGCGTAAACCGATGTGGATCAGAGCCGACCGGCGGCAACCCGGGCCACGTTGGCCGCGGTGAAGCCGAAGTGCTCGAAAAGTTTCCTGGCCGGCGCCGAGGCGCCGAATGAGTCCATGCCGACGACGGCGCCGTCGAGACCGACGTAGCGCCACCAGCTTTCCCTGGAACCGGCCTCGATGGCCACGCGCTTCGTGCCGGCAGGCAGCACGCTCGCCCGGTACGCGGCGTCCTGCGCGTCGAATACGCTCGTGCTCGGCATCGAGACGACGCGCACGCGACGGCCCTGCGCCGTGAGCAGCTGCGCCGCCTCGGCGGCAAGGGCGACCTCGGAACCTGTCGCGATCAGCACGAGTTCCGGCGCGCCTGCGCTGTCGATCAGCACGTAACCGCCGCGCGCGATTGCGGCGACCTGCGCCGGCGTGCGCGGCATCGGCGGCAGCGCCTGCCGCGTGAGAATGAGGCTCGTCGGGCCTTTCACATTGTCGATCGAATCGCCCCAGGCGACGGCCGTTTCGACGGTATCGCACGGACGCCAGACCCGCATGTTGGGAATCAGGCGCAGGCTGGCCACGTGCTCGACCGGCTGGTGCGTCGGGCCGTCCTCGCCGAGGCCGATCGAGTCGTGCGTGAACACGAGCACGACGCGCTGCTGCATCAGCGCCGCCATGCGCGCTGCGTTGCGCGCGTAATCGGAGAACACGAGGAACGTGCCGCCGTACGGAATGAAGCCACCGTGCAGGGCGATGCCGTTCATGATTGCGCACATGCCGAATTCGCGCACGCCGTAGTGAATGTAGTTGCCACCTTCGGCCGGATCACCGACCGATTTCGACAGCTTGTGGTTCGTGTTGTTGGAACCCGTGAGATCGGCCGAGCCGCCGAGCATCTCGGGGATCGCGGCACCCAGGACGTTCAGCACCTGCTGCGAAGCGGAGCGCGTAGCGATCGCCGCCGGCTTCTCGATCTGGGCAGCAACGTACTCCTGCAACTTCCCGCGCCAGTCAGCCGGCGTGTCCCCGCGCTGACGACGCTCGAATTCAGCCGCGAGTTCCGGATGGGCCGCGCGATAGTCGGCGAAACGCCGCTGCCAGGTCTTTTCGACCGCGGCGCCCTTAGCCGTGGCGTCCCAGCCCGCACGGATGTCGTCCGGCACGACAAACGGCGCGGCGGTCCAGCCGATTTCTGCGCGCGTTGCAGCGATCTCGGCGTCGCCGAGCGGCGCGCCGTGCGTGGCTTCGGTGCCCTGCTTGTTGGGCGAACCCCAGCCGATGATGGTCTTGCAGCAGATCAGCGACGGACGCGGATCCGCTTTCGCCGCCTGGATGGCGGCTTCGATCGCGGCGGCATCGTGGCCGTCGACCTTCGGCACGACATGCCAGCCGTACGCTTCGAACCGCTTCGGCGTGTCGTCGGTGAACCAGCCGTGCACCTCGCCGTCGATGGAAATGCCGTTGTCGTCGTAGAAACACACGAGCTTGCCGAGCTTGAGCGTGCCGGCCAGCGAACAGACTTCGTGCGAAACGCCTTCCATCAGGCAGCCGTCGCCGAGGAACACGTAGGTGTGGTGGTCGACGATTTCATGCCCCGGCCGGTTGAAAGTGGCGGCCAGCAGCTTTTCGGCGAGCGCCATGCCTGCGGCATTGGCGAGGCCCTGACCGAGGGGGCCGGTCGTCGTCTCGATGCCGAGGTGCCGGTCGACCTCCGGGTGGCCCGCCGTGTGCGAGCCGAACTGCCGGAAGCTGGCGAGGTCGTCGATCGCGAGCGGATAGCCCGTCAGGTGCAGGACCGAATACAACAGCATCGAACCGTGCCCGTTCGACAGCACGAAGCGGTCGCGGTCGGCCCACTCGGGGTTGCCAGGGTTGTGCTTGAGGTGGTCCGTCCACAGGACCTGCGCGATGTCGGCCATGCCCATGGGCATGCCGGGATGGCCGGAATTGGCCTTCTGGACCGCATCCATGCTCAGCGCACGGATGGCGTTGGCGAACTGCCGGCGTGTGGGCATGGTGAAGCCTCGTGGAAATCCTGACATTTTAACGTCCGGGCGGGGCCCGGGTCACACGAAATCTGCCGAGATCAGGGGTCCCCGGGACTGCGTAAGACCGTGCTTGACAACACGCCCGGTGGAAAGGGCGTCCAAGACAATCCGACTCGCTCTATAATTTGTGGCTGTTTGCCCTGGGAAGATCACTCATGTCGACCGGTTACCTGTTCACCTCCGAATCCGTCTCCGAAGGCCACCCGGACAAGGTCGCCGACCAGATTTCGGACGCGGTGCTCGATGCCATGATTTCGCAGGACAAGCGCTCACGCGTGGCCTGCGAAACGCTGGTGAAGACCGGCGTTGCGATCGTGGCCGGTGAAGTCACGACGGAAGCCTGGGTGGACCTCGAAGACCTCGTTCGCGGCGTCATCACCGACATCGGCTACACCTCGTCGCACGTCGGCTTCGACGGCCGCACCTGCGGCGTGCTGAACATCATCGGCAAGCAGTCGCCCGACATCGCGATGGGCGTCGACCGCAGCAGCCCCGAAGAACAGGGCGCCGGCGACCAGGGCCTCATGTTCGGTTATGCCAGCAACGAGACGCCGAGCCTGATGCCGGCGCCGATCTGCTACGCGCACAAGCTCGTCGAACGCCAGGCCGAAGTCCGCAAGAACAACCTGCTGCCGTGGCTGCGCCCGGACGCGAAGTCCCAGGTCACCTGCCGCTATGAAGACGGCAAGGTCACCGGGCTCGACGCCGTGGTGCTCTCCACCCAGCACGACCCGGACGTGAAGCTCGAAGACCTGCGCGAAGCCGTGATGGAGCTCGTGATCAAGCACGTGCTGCCGAAGGAATGGCTGCGCAAGGACACCAGGTTCCACATCAACCCGACGGGCAGCTTTGTCATCGGCGGTCCGGTCGGCGACTGCGGCCTCACCGGCCGCAAGATCATCGTCGACAGCTACGGCGGCATGGCCCGCCACGGCGGCGGCGCGTTCTCCGGCAAGGATCCGTCCAAGGTGGACCGTTCAGCCGCCTATGCGGCACGTTATGTCGCCAAGAACCTGGTGGCGGCCGGCCTGGCCGACCGTTGCGAAATCCAGGTGTCCTATGCGATCGGCGTGGCCGAACCGACCTCGATCACGGTCGATACGTTCGGCACGGGCAAGGTGAGCCAGGACCGTCTCGAGCAGCTGGTGCGCGCGCACTTCGACCTGCGCCCGTACGGCATCATCAAGATGCTCGATCTCGTCCACCCGATGTACCGCGCGACCGCGTCGTACGGCCATTTCGGCCGCGATCCGGTCCACATGACGTACAAGTGGAAGGAAAACATCGCCGGCAAGCGCGTCGAAAAGAGCGAGGCGTTCACCGCCTTCACCTGGGAAAAGACGGACAAGGCTGAGGCGCTCCGGAGAGACGCCGGACTCTAACGAGTCCGGCTGAGGGGGGAGGAAGGGCAGGAAGGCCAAGAAGGTCAAGAAGGGCAGGAAGTTCAGGAAGTCCTGCTCCTCCCTTCTTGACCTTCTTGACCTTCTTGGCCTTCCTGCCCTTCCTGCCCTTCCTCCCCTTTTGTCAACTGGCGCCATACGGTACTATCGCCGCCCCGCCTGAGGAGCGCTGCAACGGACCCTTTTGTCCGCCAGGCTCAGGCATTGGGTTACCCAACTGCGCTCGCTGAACCACGTGGTGTCGTTCAGGCGAGCGAGCAGTAGCGAATCCCTCCTCGCCGCCCGTCCGAATCGCCACGGTCCAACGAGAGAGGATCGTCCGATGAATGCTGCCGTGATTTTCCCGAAGCCGGGCCAGGACTACGTCGTGGCCGACCTTGCGCTCGCCGACTGGGGCCGCAAGGAAATGGTCATTGCCGAAAGCGAGATGCCGGGCCTGATGGCCGTCCGCAAGGAGTTCGCCAGGGAGCAACCGCTCAAGGGCGCGCGCATTGCCGGCTCGCTGCACATGACCATCCAGACCGCGATGCTGATCGACACGCTGAAGGCGCTCGGCGCCGACGTGCGCTGGGCCTCGTGCAATATCTACTCCACCCAGGACCACGCCGCTGCGTACGTCGCAGCGACGGGCACGCCGGTCTTCGCCTACAAGGGCGAGACGCTGGACGACTACTGGGAATACACCCACCGCATCTTCGAATGGCCGAACGGCCAGCACGCCAACATGATTCTCGACGACGGCGGCGACGCGACGCTGCTGCTGCTCCTCGGCACTAAGGCCGAGAAGGACGCGTCGCTGATCTCGAAGCCGACCAACGAAGAAGAAGTCGCGCTGTACAACTCGATCCGCAAGCGCCTCGAGTCCAGCCCGGGCTGGTATTCGAAGCGCCTCGCGCAGATCCAGGGCGTGACCGAAGAAACGACGACGGGCGTCAAGCGCCTTTACGGTTTCGCGAAGAAGGGTGAACTGCCGTTCCCGGCGATCAACGTCAACGACTCGGTCACAAAATCGAAGTTCGACAACCTCTACGGCTGCCGCGAGTCGCTGGTCGACGCGATCAAGCGCGCTACCGACGTCATGATTGCCGGCAAGGTCGCGGTCGTCGCGGGTTATGGCGACGTCGGCAAGGGCTCGGCGGAATCGCTGCGCGCCCTGTCGGCCCAGGTGTGGATCACCGAAATCGACCCGATCTGCGCACTGCAGGCCGCGATGGAAGGTTACCGCGTCGTGACGATGGACGAAGCCTGCGACAAGGCCGACATCTTCGTCACCGCCACCGGCAACGTGAACGTGATCAACCACGAGCACATGAAGCGGATGAAGAACCAGGCCATCGTCTGCAACATCGGCCACTTCGACAGCGAGATCGAGATCGCCGCGCTGAAGCAGTACCCCTGGGAGAGCATCAAGCCGCAGGTCGATCACGTGGTCTTCCCCGACGGCAAGCGCCTGATCATCCTGGCGGAAGGCCGCCTCGTGAACCTGGGCTGCGGCACGGGTCACCCGTCGTTCGTGATGTCGAACTCATTCACGAACCAGGTACTCGCGCAGATCGAACTCTACAAGCACGGCGCGAAGTACGGGAAGGACGTCTACGTGCTGCCGAAACACCTCGACGAGAAGGTCGCGCAGTTGCACCTCGAGCGCATCGGCGTGCACCTGACGACACTGACGGCCGAGCAGGCGGCGTACATCGGCGTGTCGCCGCAGGGTCCCTTCAAGACGGATCAATACCGGTATTGAGTAGCCACCGCCCCCGTTCCTGGCCGACAAGGGGTTAGGGGATAGGGGTTAGTCGGAGGCAAGGCGGTCGCCATGGGGCGGCCGTTTTCTTTGGCTCCGGCGTCGAGTTGCGACGGTCAGGGAGTTCGGCCAGCGACCTGCCGCGCGTAGTCCTCGGAGTCGTACCAGCCTCGGGACGCTTTCACCTTCAGGTCGTCGCCGACGTCCCACTCCTCCCAGCCATGCACGGTAAGGGCATTCGCGGTCCTGGCAGCGTGCCCCGTGAAAGTCCACAGGTAGACGACATGGGTGCCGGCATCGCGGACTCCGTCGCAGGTGAGCTTCATGCCTGGCACATCGGCGAAGAACCCGGCCGCCATCTCGGCGACGCCCGAGCGACCGCGCCACGGCGTGCCGCGATTGATGACGATCTCGCCGTCCTCTGCGAAATGGGCGGCCACGTTCTGCGGCGAGCCTGAATTCCACGCGGCCGTGTACGCCTCTGCGAGCCTTGCAACGTCCTCAGGGTCAAACGACATCGTCTGATTCTCCTCGTGTTCGTGTTAAGGATTCGCAGCCGCGGCATCAGGCTGCGCCGTCACCTCCGACTATCCCCTATCCCCGCTTCCGCGCCAGCGTCAGCCCATCCCCCAGCGGCAATAGCGAAAGATCGACGCGCTCGTCCCGGTGCAGGACCTCGTTGAAGTGCCGCAGCGCCACGGTGTCGTCGTCGGCCACCTCCGGGTCGGCGACACGCCCGCTCCACAACGTGTTGTCGATCAGCACCAAGCCACCCGTCCGCAGCAGCGCAAGGGTTCGCTCGTAATACGCCAGATAGCTCGTCTTGTCGGCGTCGATGAACGCGAAGTCGAACGTACCGGCCCGGCCCTGCGCCAGTAGATCATCGAGCGTCTCGGTCGCCGGTGCCAGCCGCAGATCGATCTTGTGCTCGACGCCCGCACGCTTCCAGTAACGACGCGCGACGGCAGTCCACTCCTCGCTCACGTCACACGCAACGATGCGCCCGTCGTCGGGCAAGGCCAGCGCCGTTGCGAGCGACGAATATCCAGTGAACACCCCGACCTCGAGGCAGCGTCGGGCGCCGATCAGGCGCGCGAGCAGCGCCATGAACTGGCCCTGCTCCGGGGAAATCTGCATGGACCGCTGCGTCAGTTCCGACGTCTCCTCGCGCAGGGCGAGCAGGAGCGGCGGCTCGCGCAGTGAGACGTCGTTCATGTAATCGTAGAGCGAATCCGTGAGCGTGATCGAACGGTTCGACATGGGGCCTCCTGCACCGCGGACAGATTTGCGATGATGCCTGTCCTCTATGTCGATGACGACGATTCCCGCCCCAACCCAGCCACCCGGCTCCGCTCTGCCCACCACGAGCGCCCGCCTGGTCCAGTTCACGGACACGCACCTGATGCGCGATCCGGCGGGCTCGATCCGCGGCGCGCGGACGTTGCCACGGCTGCAAGCCTGTCTCGCGCACGCGCAGCGTCACTTCTTCCCTGTCGACGCCATGCTGCTGACGGGCGACGTCGTGCACGACGAGCCCGAAGCGTACGGCGCCATCGATCTGTTGTTCGGTGACCTTGGCGCACCGGTCCTCGTCATTCCTGGCAACCACGACATCCCCGACGAGATGCGCCGCCAATTGGGTCACGCGCCCTTCCAGGTGGGTGGCCAGTGGCGCACGCGCAATGGCTGGCAGCTGCTGCTGCTCGAGTCCTGGTTCGCCGAGTCGGCAGACGGCGAGGGCCGGCTCGGGTCCGCGCAATTGCAGGAAGTCGAGCGCGCACTGGCGGATCACTCCGACCCGCATGCGCTGGTCGTGTTGCATCACCCGCCGGTGCCGATGGATTCGCCGTCGCTCGATGAGCTGGGACTGCTCGACGGACCACAACTGTCGGCTGCGGTCGAAAGGCATGCGCGCGTTCGTGGCGTCTGCTGGGGCCACGCGCACCAGGCGCTCGATCTCTTTCGCGCAGGCGACGTGCGATTCATGTGCACGCCGGCGACCTGCATGCAGTTCAAGCCGCGCAACGACTTCGCCACGGATGATCGACCGCCGGGATATCGCGTGATCGACCTGCTCGCGAACGGCTCGATCGCGTCGGAGGTCGTGTGGCTGGAAGGCTACCGCGACTGACGGATTCGTGGTTCCAGACGCGCTCCGAAAACCGTGCGCGGCATGGACGCCGCGCCTTTATGCCCTTCAGGGTACGGAGCCCCCATGGAAGGGTTTACGGCGTTTTTCGGAGCGCGTCTGGAACCATGGAGCCGGCTGCCGTCGGTAGCCGGGATTTCAGCGCAGCATCGACGTCACGAGCGCGTACGACAACGCCGCCGCCAGCAGGCACAGCACCAGCGACGCAACGGCGTACGCACCCGCGGCACCAAATGAACCGCGTTGCACGAGTTGCAGCGTTTCCAGTGAAAACGCCGAGAACGTCGTAAAGCCGCCCAGTATGCCGACGATCGTCAGCATGCGCAGGTCGTGCCGGAGATGGAGCGGATTGGACGGCGCGAACAGCGCACCCAGCGCACCGACGGCCAGGCAGCCGAGCACGTTGACGAAGAGCGTGCCCCACGGGAAGCCGTAACCCGCGACGCGTCCTGCGAGCGTCGATACGAAAAGCCGGCCCGCCCCACCCAGGCCGCTGCCGAGGGCGACCAGCAGGTACCAATGCCATGTGGGTTCGTTCAGGCGAATCTCCCTGCCGGATCGCGCGGCGCGCATCCGCGCAGCCGTCGTGTCCGTGTTCTCGGCAGCAGTTTAAGGCCCGCAGCCGAGCGACGCGAGCGCGCTGCTAAGATACGCCGCACTCGCCGCCCCGCCCTCGCAGGGGACGGCCATCCACACCGCGGGAGTCCATCGACGTGAGCCTGTTCCAAGAAGCCTGCAAGTACATCCCCGGCGGCGTGAATTCGCCCGTGCGTGCCTTCCGCAGCGTGGGCGGCGAACCCATTTTCTTCGCGCGGGCCAAAGGCTCGCGGGTCTGGTCGGCCGATGGCCGCGAGTTCATCGACTACGTCGGCTCATGGGGTCCGATGATCCTCGGCCACGCGCACCCGGACGTGATCCGCGCGGTGCAGGAAACGGCAGTCAATGGACTTTCGTTCGGCGCGCCCACGGAAATCGAGACCGTCGTCGCGCGTAAGATCATCGAGCTGGTGCCGTCGATCGAACTCGTGCGCATGTGCAGTTCCGGCACCGAAGCCACGATGAGCGCGATCCGTCTCGCGCGCGGCTTCACGGGCCGGCAGAAAATCGTGAAGTTCGAAGGCTGTTACCACGGCCACTCGGATTCGCTGCTGGTCAAAGCCGGCTCCGGCATGCTGACGCTCGGTGTGCCGACGTCACCGGGCGTGCCACCGGAACTCGCCGCGCACACGCTTACGCTCTCATACAACGACATTGCGCAGGTGCGGCAGTTGTTCGGTGAGATTGGCCCGGACATCGCATGCGTCATCGTCGAGCCGGTCGCCGGTAACATGAACTGCATTCCGCCCGTGCCCGGTTTCCTCGAGGCCCTGCGCGAGGAATGCACGAAGCACGGCGCCGTGCTGATCTTCGACGAAGTGATGACGGGATTTCGCGTCGCGAAAGGCGGTGCGCAGGCGCTGTATGGGATCAAGCCGGACCTCACCACGCTCGGCAAGATCGTCGGCGGCGGCATGCCCGTCGGCGTGTTCGGCGGACGCCGTGACATCATGTCGCACATCGCGCCGCTGGGCCCGGTCTACCAGGCGGGCACCTTGTCTGGAAACCCGGTGGCAATGGCGGCCGGTCTTGCGACACTGAAAGGCATCGCTGCGCCTGGGTTCCATGCGCATCTGGCCAGGCTCACCGACCGTCTCGTGCACGGTATCAGCGAGGCCGCACGGCAGGCCGGCGTGCCGCTCGCGACCAACCATGTCTGCGGCATGTTCGGCCTGTTCTTCACGGCCGCCCCGCACGTGAACAGTTACGCGGAAGCGACGGCCTGCGACGTCGAGCGTTTCAAGAAATTCTTCCACGGCATGCTGAACGAGGGCGTGTACCTGGCGCCGTCGGCCTTCGAGGCGGGATTCGTTTCGGTTGCGCACACCGAAGCCGACATCGACGCGACGATCGCAGCCGCTTCCCGGGTGTTCAAGGGACTCTGAGCTGCCGTTGCCGAGCGAGCGCAAGCAGGGCAGCCACGGCCTCACTCACCCCATTGGCAATCCCGATTTCGGCCGTGTGCCGACACATCGCGGCGCGCCGCTCGGGCTCGCGCAGGAGTCGCGCAGCGGCTTCGGCTATGGCCCGCGGCGTCCGCTCGGCCGTGTCTGCGATCTGCAGCCGGACCGCGCGACGGATTCGGCGGTCCTGATCGCCAGCCAGCGGAATCGCCACCAGCGGGCGCCCGTGCGCCAGCACGTGGATCATGGTCGAGCCGCCATTGCTGACGACGAGCAGCGCTGCGGCAAGCAGGTACTGCACCTGATCGGGCTCGATCCGCGACAACAGGACCAGGTTCGGGTCGTCGGACGGCGCGACGCTCTTGCGCCCCGTGAGCACGACAGTGCGCTGTCCGGTGGCCGCAGAAAATTCGCGCGCGGCGGCGATGAACAGTTCCGCCGGTTCCGCCACGCGCGTCGCTTCGCCACGTCCGCCGGGGACGAACACGACGAATGCTCCGGATTCCAGCCCGTGCGCCGCGAGCCACGCGCTGCGGTCCGCCGGTTCCGACGGCGTAAACAGCGTGTCGAATCGGCGAACGCCATACCGTGGAAAGAAGCGCAGCTTCAGGCGCTCGACCCGTGACAGGCCGCCAGTCACGAACCTGGGGAACACGATCCAGTGCTCGTCGAGCAGACGCATCCACTTGATGCGAAAGGCTTTCCAGCGCAGCTTCGGCGCGCGGCTGGAGAAGACAAGCCGCGCCCCGGCGTGTTTCGCCGCGCGCAGTTGCGACGTTCGACCCGAGTTGTCGAAGACGATCACGTCGGGTCGGAACGACTCGATCGTCGCCAGCACCTGCGGCGTGCTCAGTGTCGGCGACGCGTCGCAGTCGATGATCGGGAAATTCACCGACTCGCGGAACACGGCGTGGCGGCTCACCAGGAAACGGATGTCCGCGCTGGGATCTGCCTTCGCGAGCTCACGCGCGATGATCAGGGACCGCATCAGTTCGCCGGCGCCGCCGGGGCCCGATACCGGCGAGAACAGCACCCGGGCGGGAGGGGCGTCTGCAACTGCGGCGGTCACTCGCGGCGTCGCGGCGAATCCGGATTCATGGCCGGTAGCCACGGACGCCGACGACAGCACGTCCAGGTACGCCTGCTCCATGCGCGCAGCCGTTTGTTCCAGGCCGAACTCGGACAGGTCGGATTCGATCCGCCTGCGCCCTGCGAGGTGATGGCGGCGCAGGGCTGCAGCCATTTTCGCTGCGTCGTCGACGGGCACCAGATCGATCGGATACCGCCGCGCAATGTCGCGTGGCCCATGCGAATCACAGGCGATGACCGGGACGCCGCTGTCGAGCGCTTCGGCGATCACGCGCCCGAAGGGCTCGTACCGCGACGGGCACACGAACAGATCGAAGGCCTGGTATAGCTCCTTCACGTCGCGGCGGAAGCCCTCGAAGCGCACGCCATCCGCGACCAGACGCTGCAGGGATCCACGCTCGCTGCCATCGCCCACGATGACGAGCTTCGCCCGCGGCAGCTGCGCCTGCGCGAATGCCTGCAGCAGCACGTCGAAACCCTTGCGCGGCACGATGCGTCCGACTCCGCCGATCAGGAAGTCGTCATCTCCCACACCGAGTTCTGCACGCAGCTGGCGGATTCGCTCCGGCGGCAGCCGGGGGTGCGACACCAGCGAGTTCGGCACCAGGAAAGTCCTGCCATGGTAGGTGGACGGCACCGTCGCCAGCTGCCACTCGGAGATGCAGAAGAGTGCGTCGGTCCGCAGGTAGTGTGGACCGTTCAGATGCAGGTGCAGCGTGCTGACGTGGCGTGCCGTGCGCTTGATGCGTGCGACATAGCGTGTGCCGCGGCGCAGGTGCGTGTGAATGATGTCCGGGCGCCACTGCTCGATGATCTCGGCGAGCCGGTGCTGTGTGCGCCACCGCGGCGGTACCTCGAAGACCTGGATGCCGGGCTCGAGTTCGTCGAGCAGGCTGACGCCCGCGCGGTCGCGGTGATCGCTGCGGACGACGAGCGCGACATCGTGCCGTCGCGACAACGCCGCGCAGGCCTCCACCGCCGCGCGCTCCGACCCCGCGAATCCGCGCGAGAGAATGACGTTCATCACGCGCAGCCGACGGCCCTTGGCGGGGACCGTCAGCGGCGGCGCGAGAAGTTCAGCGGCAGGCGGGACCGTCACCATCCCGCGATTGTATCCCGCGGCGAGTAGTGGCTCAGCGGATGCGCGCGGCGGGCGCCTGGTCGGCCTCGAGCCTCCCGTGCTTCACCAGCCGTGCCTCGATGCCTGCACGCGTGCGCTCGTGCGTCGCGGTGAGCTCGTCGACCGGTGTGCCGGCGTCGAATCCAGCCAGCAGTCGCTCGTCCTCCTCCGACGACCACGGTTTGCCGGCATTGCGCGGCAGCGTGGATTGCCGCCGCGACGGGCGCAGGCGCATCTCCAGCGAATCGGCCGCCAGGAACAGGGCGCGCACGACGTCCGGCGATTGCAGCGGCGCGATGCTGGTCAACGGTTGCCCCGCGGCCGGGTCCATGCCGGCGGCCAGGGATTTGAGAATTTCGACAGCCTTGATGTCGTCCATGATCGATGACTCCTCGCAGTATGAGACGCCGCACCGCACGAGCGCGGTACGTCGTCATTCGACGCGAGGGCAGCAGTGACCGCGAGTGCGATTACTCGCCCGGACGCTGCAATTTGCGCGAATTCAGTCGTCGTCCGGTTCGGTGCCTGCCGTTGGCGGCTCGGTTGTGATTTCAAACAGCGGCCGCAGGAAGCGCAGGCGCTCGATGGGGTCGTCGAGTTCGAGGCATTGCTGCTTCTGCGCCGGCGGCAGGGGCAGGATTTCTGCAAGGCGTCCGGCGACCCAGCCCGCGTCGTCGAGCCGGCGTTCGAGCGATTCGTAGGGATCGCCGACCTGGCCAAGCACGTAATCGAGCGCAGGTCCAAGATCGGAAAACTCTTCCGGCACCGGCACGTGCACTTCGTCGGGCAGCCACTCCACTGCGGCCATGTTGAGCCCGTCGCGCGCGCGGCTGCGCGACAGGATGCGGAACCGACGCTCGCCACGAGCCTCGATGCCGAGCAACCCGTCCGGCTGGCCCGAAAAGTCGACGATGCGCGCGTACGTGCCGACGTCACTCGTTGCCGTGGGACCGTCGCCAGCCTCCGGCCCTTCCGTCAGGAGAACCACGCCGAACCCGGAATCCTCGCGCATGCAGCGCCGCACCAGATCGATGTAACGCGCCTCGAAAATTCGCAACGGCAGCGGACCGCCTGGAAACAGGACGGTGCCGAGCGGGAACAGCGGAATTTCCTGTCGCGTCGGGGCCGGGTCGGGCATGGGCCGATTATGCCGCTTCCGCCGGACTATGGCGCCGCGGCGCGCAGGCCCCGCAGGAGGTGCTCGTGCAGGCCGCCGAACGAGCCATTGCTCATCAGCACCAGGTGATCGCCCGGGCGCGCCTCGGCGACCAGGGCAGCCACGAGTTTTTGCAGGTCGGCCTGCACCGTGGCCAGCGACCCGAGGGGCAGCATGGCGTCCGTCACGTCCCACTTCACCTCAGGCGACTGGTAGACGAAGACACGGTCCGCGCTGGCGAGCGACCTGGCCAGCGCCGTCTTGTGCGTGCCGAGCTTCATCGTGTTCGAGCGTGGCTCGAGCACCGCGATGACGCGACCCTGCCCCGCCCGGCGACGGACGCCGTCGAGGGTCGTCGCAATAGCGGTCGGGTGATGGGCAAAGTCGTCATACACGACGATATCGCGCACGACTCCGCGCACCTCGAGGCGACGCTTCACGCCGCCGAATCGTCGCAGGGCCTCGAGCGCAGCGTCTTCGCCGACACCCGCGTGACACGCCGCGGCCACGGCCGCAAGCGCATTGGCCGCGTTGTGGCGACCCAGCATGTCCCAGTCGACACGGCCGAGACAGCGCTCACCGCGCCAGAGGTCGAAGCTCGCGAAACTTTCATCACCGCCCGCCGCGGCGATACGCCAGTCACACCCTGCCGTGCTGCCGCTGGTAAAACGCTCGACGGGCGTCCAGCATCCCATGCGCAGCACTTCGTCGAGATGCGGTTCGTCGGCGTTGACGAGCAGGCGGCCATTGCCGGGCACGGTGCGCAACAGCAGGTGGAACTGCTTCTGGATCGAGGCCACGTCCGGATAGATGTCGGCGTGGTCGTGCTCGAGGTTGTTGAGGATCGCCGTGCGCGGGCGGTAGTGCACGAACTTCGCCCGCTTGTCGAAGAACGCAGTGTCGTACTCGTCGGCCTCGATCACGAAATGGCGGCCGCCGCCCAGGCGCGCGCTGACGTCGAAATCGAGCGGCACGCCGCCGATCAGGAAGCCGGGATTGCAACCCGCGTGTTCGAGAATCCACGCCAGCAGGCTGCTGGTCGTCGTCTTGCCGTGCGTGCCCGCGACGCCGAGCACCCAGCGGTCATCGACCTGCAGCACGTTGCGCGCCAGCCAGTCAGGCCCCGACTCGTAGCGCTTGCCGCTGTCGAGCAGCGCTTCGACCAGCGGATTGCCACGGCTCATCACGTTGCCGACCACGAACACGTCCGGGTTCAGCTTGAGCTGGTCGGGTTCGTAGCCTTCGATGACGTCGATGCCGAGCGCCGCGAGCTGCGTGCTCATCGGCGGATAGACGTTGCGATCGGAACCGGTGACGCGGTGGCCGGCGGTGCGCGCGATGGCCGCGATGCCTCCCATGAAGGTGCCGCAGACGCCGAGGATGTGCAGGTGCAATTCAACCCCCTCCGCCGCTCGCGAGATGGAGCAGCAGGTTGATCAACAGGAAATACGTGAGCGACAGCGTGACGCCCGTGAACAGGTTCGAGTCCGTCGCGAGCTTGATGATGCGGCCCGTGACCAGCGCGAAAATCACGACCATGCCGAGCGCGATCAAGCCGGCCGCGGTGGATCCCGGCGGCAAGGCCGCTTGCGTCAACAGCCATTGTACCGGCAGGAACATGCACAATCCGAGCACGACGCCGGTGCCGAGCACCGCGGTGGCGGTCTGCAGGAACCGGTCCGTCTTGCCGAACAGCTGCAGCAGCAGGTACACGCCTGCCGTGAGCAGCACAGGATCGAGCACGACGAAGACCAGCCAGGCCGCGGCCGGTTCCTCGAGCAACGTGAGTTGCGCAATCGACACGGCGACGTACGCCGCTGCCGTCAGCCACAGCAGCAATCGCGACTCGGGAAGGTCCTGTGGACCGCGCCGCCAGAGTACGATGTCGAGAAATGCCTTCAGGAAGTGCAGCACAATTCGAAGCGGCGGCCTGAGGAGCGGCGATTCTACACGCAGGTGACCGATCCGATGCGCGAAGCGAGGCTGATCCAGGACCCCGGTGAACTCGAGGCCGCCTTGTTCCGGCTGCGGAGTTCGGACCGGCTCGCGCTCGACACCGAGTTCATGCGCGAGCGGACCTACCACGCGCAACTCTGCCTCGTGCAGATCGCCACGGAATCCGACTGCTACCTGATCGACCCGCTCGTCGGCCTGGACCTCGCGCCGCTGCATGAACTGCTGCAGGACCGCTCGAAGCTGAAGATTCTGCACGCCGCGCGACAGGACCTGGAAGTGCTGCTGCAATCGGGCGACGCGGTGCCCGGCCCCCTGTTCGACACGCAGGTCGCCGCGGCGTTGCTGGGGTTTCCGCCACAGGTCGGCTATGCGGAGCTCGTCGCCCGGCAGCTCGGGCATTCGATCGACAAGGGCCAGACACGTACCGACTGGTCGCGCAGGCCGCTCACGCCCGCGCAAATCGCGTACGCCGCCGATGACGTGCGACACCTGCTGACGTTGCACACCGACCTGCAAGCCGCTCTTGTCGCGAAGGGCCGTGCCGGCTGGGTCGCCGAAGAAGCGACGGCCTACGAGAATCCTGCGCTGTACCGCACCGACCCGGCACTGGCCTGGCGTCGGCTCAAGGGACTGAACCGGCTGCAGCCGGCAGAGCAGTCGGCGGCGCGTGCGCTGGCCGACTGGCGTGAGCGGCGCGCCATCGAATCGGACAAACCGCGTGGCTGGATCCTGGCGGACGAAGCGCTCTATGCGCTGGCTGCACGCGACCCCGTGTCGATCGCGGCGCTGGAGTCCGTCCCGGCGTTGCCGCCGGGCGTGATCCGCAAGCGCGGGGATGAGTTGCTGGAACTGTTGCGGGCCGCGCGCGCCGACGAATCAGGCGTTCCGCTCGTCGCTCCGAAGCGCCCTGAACCCGAGCAGATGGCACTCGCAGCCCGCCTGCTGCAGGTCGTGCGGGACGTGTCGGCGGAACTGGAGGTGAGCGCCGAGGTGCTCGCGACACGCAGAGACGTCGAGGCGATCGCGTTTGGCTCCGGTGCGCCCGATGGGAGTCCGCTCATGCGCGGCTGGCGCAGGGACGTCGTGGGAGAGAGGCTGCTGGCGGCGCTCGCTTAGCTCCTGTCCCGCGCCCTCGGGTTAGGGCAATAAGTCGCGCGAGGCGTAAGGCGATCGATCCGGGACCTTTCCCAGAGCGCGTGTCTGCCTTTCCAAGCTCGGGGAAAGGTCCCGGATCGATCGCCTGCTCTTCAGCGCGTGCCTGCCTTTCCAAGCTCGGGGAAAGGCTCCGGACCGACCACCCGACGTCACGCGCCAGTGACTTGCACGAACTCGGCGTAGACGCGCTCGACGGGCTGGTCGGCGTTGACGATCCGCAGCAGTCCGCGACCCTGGTAGTGCTCGATCAGCGGCGCGGTCTGCGCGCTGTAGACCTTGAGCCGGTTCGCGATCACGTCTTCCTTGTCGTCGTCGCGCTGTTTCAGCAGCGGCGACTCCGCACCGTGGACGGGGTTGTCGCAGCGCTCGCCCTTGCCCGACGCCGACGAATACACGTTGAACACCTTGCCGCAATCCGGGCACGTCCGACGACCCGTCAGGCGCATCACGAGCGCCTTTTCGTCGACCTGCATCAGCACGACCGCATCGAGCGGCTGGCCGAGGTCGGCCAGCAGCTGGTCGAGCGCACCCGCCTGCGCGACGTTGCGCGGGTAGCCGTCGAGGATGAAGCCCCTCGCAGCATCCGGGCGGCCAAGCCGCTCGCGGATCAGGCCGAGGACGATGTCGTCGGTCACCAGCTCACCGGCGTCCATGGCCGCCTTGGCACGCTTGCCGAGTTCGGTGCCACGCGCCACAGCGTCACGCAGCAGGTCGCCGGACGAAACCTGCGGGATGCCCTTCTGGTCACGCAGGCGCTGGGCCTGAGTGCCCTTGCCGGAGCCGGGTGCGCCTAGGAGTACGAGTCTCATGTTGCGGGGCCGTTGGAGGTCGGATTCGAGAGGCGCGCACGTTACCGAAAATGCCCCGTCGGGG
>JAABQQ010000243.1 GCA_011391405.1 Gammaproteobacteria bacterium | reverse complement strand
CGTGTCGATCAGGGTGATCAGCGGAATGCGGAAGCGCTCGGCTAGCTGCATCAGCCGCAGCGCCTTGCGGTAGCCCTCGGGCTTCGGCATGCCGTAGTTGCGGCGCACCCTTTCCTTCGTGTCGCGGCCCTTCTGGTGACCAATCAGCATCACCGGCCGGCCGGCGAGTCGCGCGAAGCCGCCGACGATCGCGAGATCATCCGCATACATGCGGTCGCCGTGCAGTTCCTGGAACTCGTCGAAGATCGAAACCGCGTAATCGAGGGTGTATGGGCGCTGCGGGTGGCGCGCGAGCTGTGCGACCTGCCACGCCGTCAGGTTGGCGAAGATGCTGTTGGTGAGCGCGCGGCTCTTGGCCCGCAGTCGCGCGATCTCCTCGCCGATGTTGACCTCGGCGTCGGACGAGACGAAGCGCAGCTCGTCGATCTTCGCCTCGAGCTCGGCGATGGGCTGCTCGAATTCCAGGAAACTCAATGCCATAGCCCGGAAGGATGCCGGACACCCGGCGCGGGCGCAAATCAGCTGCGCAGGGCCGCCCGCCACTGCGTGGCATTGCGCATGTCGAGCGCGCCGACGATGGTCTTGAGCGCAGCATTCTCCGCGTCGGTGCGCGCGGACTTGAGGCCGAGCAGGCCGCCGGCCGCGTCGGCGACGTCCTGGCACCAGGCGAGCAGCAATTGCTCCTCGTCGGCGCCGAACTCTTCCTGCAGCTTGCGGTCGCTGCGTGCGAGCTCATTGAGCGCTGCCAGGTCGGCCTTCAGCTGCTGCTTCGAGGGAGGCTCGCTGAGCCAGCGCGACAGCGCGTCTTCGCCGCCGTGATCGAGCATGCCGCGCTCGCGCGCGATGTGCAGGATCACGTCGCGTTCGCTTTTCTGGATCTTGCCGTCGGCCCACGCGACGTACACGAGCGGCAACAGCGACACGACGCGATACGCTTCGCGCGGCACCCGCAGTTCCTTGAGCCAGCCTTCCAGGTCCATGTGCCGCCCCTCCCGCCGTTATTGGTTTAGACGCATTCTTACACGGGTCCGGGGAATGACCGCAAGTACCGTCGGCGCGACGCGGTTGGGTGTGCTTCAGGAGTCGCGGGGCGCGTAATACAACTCGACCCCTTCGCGGCCCATCAGGCTTCCAAGCCGTTCGATGAGCTCGCGCGAAGGCCGCACTTTCCACTGCTCGCCCAGCTGCAGGATCGCTGCAGCATCGCCTGTCGCGTACCGGATGGCGACGTTGCAACGTCCACCCTGGCTTGGCTTGAGAGCTAGCTCGAGCGCGGCAACGAGCTTGCCGGCATCCCCGTTCCTTGCCTTGGCGGCCGGCCAGCGCAAAACGAGGTTGCGGGCGTACTGTTCGCGCGCCTGGTCGACGTCCATGATCTTCTTCGCGCTCAGGCGCCAGTCGTCGATGAAGTCGTCCCAGCGCAGGCCGCCCTCGACCACGAGGATCGCGTCCTTCGAGACCAGCGAGCGGAACTGCTGGTAGACGTCCTCAAACATCGTGACCTCGAGCCGACCACTGCGATCGTCCAGGATGAAGCTGGTGCGCCCGCCGCGCTTGCGGATTTCGAGCACGAGTCCGGCAACGGTCACGTTGCGGCCCGGGGTGCGCCATGGGTTGCCCTTGTCCTCGCCCCCGGTCCCTACCGGTTTCGCGCCGCCAACGTCGGCAATACGCCCGCTGGTGATCGGCCGCAGCTCGCGCTCGTATTCGGCGATCGGATGACCGGTGAGATAGAGTCCCAGCGTTTCGCGTTCGCCCGTGAGGCGGACGGCCTCGCCCCATTCGGGCAGCGTCTCCTGCATCACCTTCGCGTCAGCCGCGTCAGCCTCGACCGCAACCCGTGTCGCTGCTGCCGGCGCCGGCTCAGCGAGTCCGAATAGATCCTCCTGCCCGGCTTCCCTGGCTCGGGTCGACTGGTCGGCCGCCTGCATCGCCGCCGGCAACTGGTGCATGAGCGTCGAGCGGTAGCGCATGCCGCCCATCGAATCGGCCGCGCCAGAGCGAATCAGCGCCTCCAGCACGCGGCGATTGACCTTGGTGAGATCGAGCCGACGGCAGAGGTCGCGCAGGTCGCGGAAACGCCCGTTGCCGTTGCGCTCCTCGAGCATGTTCTCGACGGCCGCCTGCCCCACGCCCTTGATCGCACCGAGGCCGTACCGGATCGACTTCGGTCCCGACACGGTAAACATGTACTGCGAGGCATTGACGTCGGGCGGCTCCACGGTGAGCCCCATCCTGTTGCACTCGTCGATGAGCGTGACGACCTTGTCGGTCTTGTCCATGTCCGACGACAGCACCGCCGCCATGAACGCCGCCGGGTAATGCGTCTTGAGCCACGCCGTGTGGTAGGACAGCACGGCGTAGGCGGCTGAGTGCGACTTGTTGAAGCCGTACCCGGCGAACTTTTCCATCAGGTCGAAGATGTGCGCGGCGACGTTCTCGGCGACACCCCGGGCGGTCGCGCCTGCGACGAAGATGGAGCGCTGCTGCGCCATCTCCTCGGCGTTCTTCTTGCCCATCGCGCGCCGCAGCAGGTCGGCGCCGCCGAGCGTATAGCCCGCGAGCACCTGCGCGATCTGCATGACCTGCTCCTGGTACAGGATCACGCCGTAGGTCGGGAACAGGACGGGCTTCAGATCCGGGTGCAGGTAATCGATGCCGCCGCCGATGCGGCCGTGCTTGCGGTCGATGAAGTCGTCGACCATGCCCGACTGCAGCGGGCCCGGCCGGAACAGCGCGACGAGCGCGATGATGTCCTCGAACGTGTCCGGCTGCAGGCGCTTGATCAGGTCCTTCATGCCACGCGATTCGAGCTGGAACACGGCCGTCGTCTCGCAGCGCTTCAGCAACGAGTACGTCGGCGCGTCGTTCATCGGCAGCGTGGACATCTCGAGCGCGGGTTCGCCGGACGTCACGCGCTCGGCGTTGATCGTACGCACGGCCCAGTCGATGATCGTGAGCGTACGCAGGCCGAGAAAGTCGAACTTGACGAGGCCCGCGGCCTCGACGTCGTCCTTGTCGAACTGCGTGACGACGCTGGTGCTGCCCTCTTCGCAGTAGAGCGGCGCGAAGTCGGTGAGCACCGAGGGCGCGATGACGACGCCACCCGCGTGCGTACCCGCATTGCGCACCAGGCCTTCGAGCGCGCGCGCCATGTCGATCAGCTGGCGCACGTCGTCTTCGTTCCTATAGCGCTTGCGCAGCTCTTCTTCCTTGTCGAGCGCGTCGTCGAGCGTGATGCCGAGTTCGAACGGGATCAGCTTGGCGATGGAGTCGGCGAAGCCATAGCTCAGCCCCTGCACGCGCGCGACGTCGCGTACGACTGCCTTCGCCGCCATGGTGCCGTAGGTGATGATCTGCGAGACGCGCTCGCGCCCGTAGCGCTGCGCGACATAGTCGATGACCCGGTCGCGCCCTTCCATGCAGAAGTCGACGTCGAAGTCGGGCATCGACACGCGCTCGGGATTGAGGAACCGCTCGAACAGCAGGTCGTAGTGCAGCGGGTCGAGGTCGGTGATACCGAGCGAGTACGCCACGAGCGAGCCGGCGCCTGAACCGCGGCCAGGTCCGACGGGCACGCCATTTTCACGCGCCCAGCGGATGAAGTCCGCGACGATCAGGAAGTATCCGGCGAACCCCATCTGGCAGATGACGTCGAGTTCGCTGGCGAGGCGGCCCTCGTATGCGTCACGCGGGATGCGCGTGCCGAGCTGCGTCGCGATGACGGGCCAGCGCTGCTCGAGGCCGAGCTGCGATTCCGCGCGCAGGTGCCCTTCGGTCGTCTGGCCGGCGGGCACGGGATAGGCCGGCAGCGACGGCTTGCCGAGCTTGATCTCGAGGTTGAGTCGGCGCGCGATCTCGACGGAATTCTCGAGTGCCTCGGGCAGGTCGGCAAACAGCGTCGCCATCTCGTCGGGCGAGCGCAGGTACTGTTCTTCGCTATAGCGCCGCGGGCGCGACGGATCCGCAATCATCGTGCCTTCGTGGATGCAGACACGGGCTTCGTGTGCTTCGAAATCCTCAGGCCTGATGAAGCGCACGTCGTTGGTCGCGACGACCGGCACGCCGAGTTTGATTGCCAGCTGCAGCGAGCCCGCAATGCAGTCTTCCTCGCCCGGTCGGCCTGTGCGCTGCAGTTCGAGGTAGTACCGGTCACCGAACAGTTCGAGCCACGTTTCGAGCGCTGCATGGGCTTCCGGTTCACGGTTGCCGATCAGCGCGCGGCCGACGTCGCCTGCGCGCGCGCCGGAGAGCGCGACCAGGCCCAGGGTCGTCTCGCGATCGAGCCATGCGCGATGCAGCATCGGGCCGTGCTTGCCCTGCCCTTCGAGGTAGCTGCGCGTGACGAGGCGCGTGAGGTTGAGGTAGCCGCGCCCGTCCTGGCACAGCAGGACCAACCGCGACGGTTCGTTGCGCTCGTTGTCGTCGCGCACCAGCACGTCCACCCCGATCAGCGGCTTGACGCCCTTCGCTTGCGCGGTCTTGTAGAACTTGACCAGTGCAAAGAGGTTCGCCTGGTCGGTGAGCGCGACCGCCGGCATCCGCAAGCGCGCGGTGGTGTCGATGAGCCCTTCGCGCAGCACCTGCCCGTCCGCAGTGTCGCTCTCGATGCGGACGACTCCGTCGACGAGCGAGTACTCGGTATGAACGTGGAGATGGACGAACCTGGCTGCCATGGACGGCGGGCTTCTGCGGTCAGCGGGGGAGGCAGGATTGTACCGGCGCGAAGCTCCTCCGGTGCACCGGGGAAGGTCCCAATCGACGCAGGGCATCCAGATGCTCCGGCGTGCCGTACCCCTTGTGCCCCGCAAAACCGTACCCGGGGTAGCGCACGTCGAGCTCGCACATGAAGCGATCCCGCGCCACTTTGGCGAGGATCGACGCCGCTCCCACGCAAGTTACGCTGGAGTCGCCCGCGACGACCGCCTCGATGCTGCAGTCGAACGGCAGGCCCGCGAGGCTCGGGCAACGATCGCCGTCGACGATCACGTGTGCCGGAGCGCAGCGCAGGCCCAGCATGGCGCGGCGCATGGCCAGCAGCGTCGCCTGCAGGATATTGATCGCATCGACTTCGCAGGCGTCGGCCCAGCCGAGTCCGCAGGCGATGCTGCGCTGCTGGATTCGCAGCGCCAGTTCCTCACGCACGGCGGGCGCGAGGACTTTCGAATCGGCGATGCCACGGATCGGATGCTTGCGATCGAGGATCACGGCGGCCGCAACCACCGGACCCGCGAGCGGGCCGCGACCAGCCTCGTCGATGCCAGCCGTGAGGCCGACCTTGCGCAGATCGAAACCGGCCTGCTGCGGATCAGCGCGCCTCATCGCGTGCCACTGCGCCGGTTCCGCAATTCCAGGATGGCGTCGGCGGCTCGCGCACTCGCGTCGCGGCGCAGCGTGGCGTGTATCGCGGTGAACGTCGCGATGAGCTCCGCATGATCGGGACGCTGCAGCTGCGCCAGCAGCGCGGGGCCCAGCACTTCGGGCCGCACGTCTTCCTGCAGATACTCCGGCACCACTTGCCGTCCCGCCAGCAGGTTTGGGTGCGCGAAATAATCCGCCTTCATCAGCTTCAGGCTGCGCATCAGCCAGGCCGTAAGCGGCGCGAGCCGATACGCGACCACCATCGGCCGTTTGATCAGCGCGGTTTCGAGCGTTGCGGTACCTGACGCGACCAGGACTGCGTCGGCAGCGGCCAGCGCCTCCTGCGCACGGCCGTCGACCACCGCGATGGGCACGCCAGGGGCGTGTTGCGCGAGGCTGTGCACGAACAGCGCCCGCACCGCATCGTTGGCCATAGGCGACACAAAACGGATGTCGGGACGACGTTCGTGCAGCCACGCCAGCGTCGCGGCGAACGGGCCACCGAGCCTGGCCACTTCAGCACGACGGCTGCCCGGTAGCACCGCCACCGTGGGTGCGCCGGGGTCGAGACCCAGGGCTGCGCGCGCCGGACCCGGCGGTGATTCAAGCGGAATGCGATCTGCAAGCGGGTGGCCGACGAACACCGCGCGCACGTCGTGCGCGTCGTAAAACCTGCTTTCGAACGGTAGCACGCAGAGCACGAGATCGACGGACTGGCCGATGGTGCGCACCCTGCCCTGACGCCATGCCCACACCTGCGGACTGACGTACTGCACCGTCGGAATACCCTGCGCCTTGAGCCGGGCCGCAACGCGGAGATTGAATTCGGGCGAGTCGATGCCGACGAAGACGTCGGGTGGCGCAGCGAGCAGTCGCGCGACGAGGTCGCGACGCAGGCGCAACAGGCGCGGCAGGTGCTGCACGATCTCGGCGAGACCCATGATCGCGAGTTCTTCGGACGATACCCAGGCTTCACAGCCCGCCTCCACCATGCGCGGTCCGGCTACGCCGAACGCACTCAGCGTCGGCTGCCTCGCGCGCAGTGCGCGCAGCAGTCCACCGCCGAGATTGTCGCCCGAGGCCTCGCCAGCCACGAGCGCGATATTCACCTCTTCCGCGCGAGCGGGAGCGGCGATGACGGGACCTTCGCTCATGCGCCTCAGCGCACGAGGCTGCGCGTGGACTGCGGGATGAAATCGACCAGCAGCTGCACTTCGGGCTGGTCCTTCGCCGCTTCGGCCAGGCGTTCGACCGCGTCCTCGAGCCGCAGCCCAGAACGGTACAGCGTGCGATACGCATTGCGCAGGTTGCGAATCTGCTGCGGCGAAAAGCCGCGCCGCTTGAGCCCCTCGGCATTGATGCTGTGCGGCTTGGCCGGGCCGCCGACTGCCATCACGTACGGAGGCACATCGCGCGTCACCGCGGCATTGTTGGCGAGGAACGCATGTGCGCCCACCTTGCAGAACTGGTGCACGCCCGCGAACCCACCCATGATGACCCAGTCGCCAAGCACGACGTGGCCGCCGAGCGTGGAACAGTTCGCAAGCACGCACTGGTCGCCGACGATGCAGTCATGCGCTACGTGCGAATACGACATGAACAGGTTATCGTGCCCGATCGTGGTGACGCCGCGGTCCTTGGTCGTGCCGCGATTGAGCGTAACGAACTCACGGATGACGTTGCGGTCGCCGATCTCGAGACGTGTCGGTTCGCCCCGGTATTTCTTGTCCTGTGGCGCGTCGCCGATCGATGCGAACGCGTGGATGACGTTGTCGACGCCAACCCTCGTGTGGCAGTGGATCGCAGCGTGCGCGCCAAGGCGCGTGCGCATGCCGATCTCGACGCCGGGACCGATCACGCAGTACGGCCCGATCTCGACGTCCTCGCCGAGAATCGCGTCCGGCGCGACGATCGCCGTCGCGTGGATGGAGCCACTCATCGATGCCTCTCCTTCGTGTGCCTGGGCTTCAACCCGGCATCACCATCATTGCTGCCGAGCAGGCTTCCTGGCCCGCCACTTCGGCCACCGTCGAGAACTTCCAGATCGTGCGAATCCTGCGTTCGAGCACCACCTTCAGCAATAACTGGTCCCCCGGCACGACGGGGCGACGGAACCGCGCCTTGTCGATGCCCGCGAAGTAGAACTTCACGTTCTCGTCGGGATAGATGTTGGCGGTGACGAAGCAGAGGATGCCGGCGGCCTGCGCCAGCGCCTCGAGCATGAATACGCCGGGCATCACTGGACGGCCCGGGAAATGGCCCGAGAAGAATTGCTCGTTGGCGGTGACGTTCTTGACCGCGACCAGGCGTTCGCCGGAGACGCATTCGAGCACGCGATCCACCAGCAGCATCGGGTACCGGTGCGGCAGGCGCCGCATCACTTCGTCGATACCGAATCCACCCTGTGCTTCGCTCATGTGTCCTTCCCTTCGTGTCCGTCTTCGTCTGCGGGGCCTGCGCCTTTTTCGAGGGCACGCACGCGGCGCGCCAGCTGATCGAGTTGCTGGAACCGCGCGCTGTTGCGGCGGAAGCGCCGCGCTTCATCGAAAGGCAACTGCCCCGAGTACAGGCCGGGCCTGGTGATCGAATGCGTCACCATCGTCTTGCCCGTGAGATACACGTCGTCGGTGATCTGCAGGTGCCCGACGATACCGACCATGCCGCCGATCATGCAGCGCCTGCCGACCGTGACGCTGCCCGAAATCCCCACGCAACCGGAGATCACCGTGTGCTCGCCGATGTGACAGTTGTGCCCCACCTGCACCTGGTTGTCGATCTTCACCCCGCGCTCGATGACCGTATCACCGATCGCCGCGCGGTCGATGGTGGAATTCGCGCCGATCTCGACGTCGTCCCCGACCAGCACCGAACCGACCTGCGGGATCTTGACGTAGCCGCCCTGGTCCGGCGCGTGCCCAAAACCGTCGGCGCCGATGACCACGCCCGGATGCAGCAGACAACGCTCGCCGAGCCGCACGCCCGCGCAGAGCGTCACGTGCGCGACGAGGCGCGTGTCGGCGCCAATCACCACGCGGTCGAACACGACGCTGTTGGGACCGACCTGCACCCGCGCGCCGATCGTCGCGCCCGCGCCGACGTACGCATTCGGGCCAATCCAGGCGGTGAGATCGACTGTCGCGTCCGCTTCGATCACCGCACTGGGGTGGCGGCCCGACGGGCTTGCAGCCTCGGCGTAGAGTACCTGCGCGATCCGCGCATACGTGGCGTACGGATTGGCGGCGATCAGCGCGTTGGTCGGGCAGTCGTCGACGGTGGACGCGTCGAGCACCACGGCCGCGGCCTGCGTGCCTGGCAGGTGGCGACGATACCTGGAGTTGGCCAGGAACGTGATCGCGCCCGCGCCGGCTTCCTGCAGCGTCGCGACGCGCTCGATCGGCGTGTCGGGATCGCCGCGGAGTTCGCAGCCGAAACGTGCCGCCAGTTCGCCCAGGGGCACTGGCATGCTCTTGCGGCTCCCCGGCGTCCCGACCCGGATCCGATCAGGGCTTCGCGGGTGCGCGACCCTTCGCCTGCAGCGCCGACAGCACCTGGCCGGTTATGTCGATCGACGGGCTGGCGAAGAGCGCATCAGCGATCACGAGGTCGAGCCCCGCGGTCTTGGCGTAGCTCTGCACTTCCTGCAGCACCGAGCGCTGCAGCTGGCCAAGCGCCTCGTTGCGGCGCACATTCAGGTCTTCCATGAATTCGTTCTGCTTGCGCGCGAATTCGCGCTGGCCGTCGCGCAACGCCTTTTCCTGGTTGCGGCGGTCCGCTTCGGCCATCGTCGCGCCGTCCTTCTGCAACTTGTCCTCGCGGGCCTTGAGGTCACGCTCCATGTTCTGGAGGTCGCGCTTGCGCGCTGCGAACTCGTTCTCGAGTGCCTGTGAGGCGGCCTGGGCCTGGGGTGCTTCCTGCAACAGGCGAGCAACGTTGACGACGCCGATCTTCGTCTGCGCCTGCGCCGCAGTAAGCGGCATCGAAACGGCAGCGAGTGTCAGGAAAGCAAGCAGGGTGGTCTTGATGCGCATGGAACGAGGTACCTCAGAAAGCCTGGCCGATCGAGAACTGGAAACCTTCCGTCTCGTCGGGATATTCGACAGCGTTGCCCTTGAACTCGTTGAGCGGCACGGCATAGCTGAACCGGAAGACGCCGAGCGGCGCCATCCACTGGACTGCGACACCGGTCGAATACCGGAGTTTATCAAACGAGAACTCATAATCCACCGGCGTCACGCCGTCGCGGCCGACGTACGCCACATCGTCGTTGGAGAAAACGTTGCCAATGTCGAAGAACAGGCTGAAACGCGCGCTGTTCCTCCATTTTGCCGGCATCGGCAGCAGCAGTTCGAACTGGTTGGTGAACTTGATGTTGCCGCCGTAGGGGTTGCCGAATGAATCCTTCGGGCCCATGCGGCTTTCCCGATAGCCGCGCACCGTTTCCGGGCCGCCCGCGAAGAACCGCCGGTACGGCGGCATGGACGTCGTGTCGCCGAGTGCCTGGCCGTATCCAGCCTCGCTGTTGAACATCAGCGTGAACCACTTGCTCACCGGGATGAACTGCAGGTAGTCGTAATTGAAGCTCACGAAATCGATGTCGCTGAAGGGCAGCGCGTACGAGGCGCTCAGGCGGTGGCGTGAGCCGCGATCCGCGAACAGCGCGCGGTTGCGCGAATCGTACGACCAGCCGAGCGAGTATTCGAACGTATCGAACCTTGTGCCGTAGTAGGTAAGCGCGATCGGCGGGATGCCGACATTCTGCACTTCCGTGTACGTATTGCCGTTGTTCTGCACCCAGTAGAGCGCTTCCGCGGCACTCGAGTTGGGGTCGGTGAAGAGATCGGAGCGCTGTGCCGCAAAGCCCATGCGCACTGACTGGAACTCCGTGAGCGGCCAGGCATAGTCGAGGCCGAGCGTGCCTGTCTCAGTCTCGAAATCCGACGACGACGTCGTGAACTGCGAGATGCTGCGCCAGGTCGCCGAGACCGTGCGCGAGACGCCGTCGATGGTCGTGTACGGGTCGGTGTGCGAGAGGCTGAACACCTTGCTGTACTGGCCGGCGTTGATTTCCGCGGCCACGCGGTTGCCGGTGCCCATGAAGTTGCTGTGCACGAAGCTGCCGTTCAGCAGGATCGACTGCGACTCCGAGTACCCGATGCCGCCGCTGAACTGGCCCGGCAGGCCTTCCTTGATGTCGTAGGTGACGTCGACCAGGTCGGGCGTGCCCGGCACCGGATTGGTCTCGACTTCGACTTTCTCGATGAACGGCAGGCGCTGCAGGCGGATCTTGGAACGATCGATGGCCGCGTTGGACAGATAGCCGCCTTCCATCTGGCGGATCTCGCGCCGGAGCACGTCGTCGTTGATGCCGGTGCTGCCCGTGAAGCCGATGTTACGCACGTACGCACGATTGCCCGGATCGACGAGGAACGTCAGTTCGATTTCCTTCGTTGCGGGGTTCTCCTTCGGCACAGGATCGATCTTCGCGAAGGCGTAGCCGTCCTGGCCGAGGCGCAGCTGCATGAGCTCGGTGGTCGCGGTGACCATCTTGCGCGAGAAGACGTCCCCGCGGTGCACGGCGACCAGTGACTTGAGCTGCTCCTCGGGCACGACCAGGTTGCCCGCGATCTTCACGTCGGAGATGCGGTAGACGTCACCTTCCTTCACATTCAGCGTGATGAAGATGTCGTCCTTCTCGGGCGTGATCGCGACCTGCGTCGTCTCGACGTCCATGTTGGCGTAGCCGCGATCCATGTAGTACGAACGCAGCTTCTCGATGTCGCCCGAGAGTTCTTCGCGCGAGTAACGGTCGTCCTGCTTGTACCAGGACAGCCAGTTCGGCGTTTGCAGCTTGAAGTCTGCGAGCAGGTCGTCGTCGCTGAACGCTTCGTTGCCGACGACGTTGATCTGCCGGATCTTCGAGCGCTTGCCTTCGACGATGTCGACCGCGATCTTGACGCGGTTGCCGGCGACTTCCTCGACCTTGGTGTCGACCTGCACCGCATACTTGCCGCGCGAGAAGTACTGGTCGGTGAGGAAGCGCTCCACTTCGTCGAGCGTCGACTGGTTGAACGTCTTGCCACGCGAGAGGCCCACGTTGCGCAGCGACTTCTCGAGATCTTCGGTCTTGATGTCCTTGTTGCCGGTGATCGTGAAGCTCTCGATCGAAGGGCGTTCGAGCACGGCCACGACGAGCGTGCCGCCGTCACGGCGGATTTCGACGTCACGGAAGAAGCCGGTTGCATACAGCGCGCGCAGCGCTTCGTCGACGCGGCGGTCGTCGAGCCGGTCGCCGATGTTCACGGGCAGGTAGTTGTAAACCGTGCCTTCCGTGATGCGCTGCAGGCCTTCGATCCGGATGTCGCCGACGGTGAATTCCGCGCTCTCGGTCTGGGCGAGAACGGCAGGTACGGCAAGGAGGAAGGCCGGCAGGACGGCCGCAAACTTCAGTCGCATGGTTTTAAGGGAAACTCAGCTGAACAACCGCGCGAGGTCGTTGTAGAACGCGAAACTCATGAGCACCAGCAACAGCAGGATGCCGATCTGCTGGCCCACCGCTTGCGCGCGCTCCGAGAGCGGGCTGCCCTTCACGACTTCGGCCAGCTGGTAAACCACCTGGCCGCCATCGAGGATCGGGATGGGCAGCAGATTCAGCACGAACAGGCTCACGCTCACGACCGCGAGGAAGGAAAGGAACGACAGTATGCCCTGTCGCGCGGAGAAACCGGCGTACTCCGCGATGTTGATCGGACCGCTCAGGTTCTTGACCGAGACGTCGCCGGTGGCCACGTTCCAGATCATGCGGACCGTCAGCAACGACATGTCCCAGGTCTTTTCGATCGCATGACCGACGGCGCTGACTGGCCCGAAACGTTCGATGGTCCGCATGCTCGCCGGCACGGCCAGGCCCGCGGCTGGCTGAATGCCGATGCGGCCGATCATGCGGTCACCTTCGCGCTGCGCCTCGACTTCGATCGGGACGTCGAGTCGCTCGCCCTTGCGATCGATCGCGAACGTGAGCGTCTTGCCCGGGCTCGGCTGGACGATCTTCACCATCGCCTGAAAATCGGCCACCGGCTGACCCGCCACGGCCACGACGCGATCGCCGATCTGCAGGCCGACCTTGTCCGCCGGGCTTCCCGGCACGATCTTGCCGATCTCGGTCGGGATGGTCGGGTACCAGAAATCGAAGCCGAGTCCGGACATCAGCGCGCCGGGCTCGGTGAGTGCCCGACGGTCGCCTTCGATCACGAGCTGCAGCTCACGCGGGCTTTCGGTGCCCTCAGCTCCCTGCACTTCGAGTTCGATCGAGGTGCCGTCCATCAGGCGATCGAGAATCGCGAGCACCGCGCCTTCGCGCGTCGTGACCACCTTGCCGGCCACGCCGACGATGGCGTCGCCCGGCTGCAGCCCGGCGCGGGACGCGATCGAATCGGCAGTCACGTCCCCGATGACTGGCTTGAGCGCCGAGGTGCCGACGACCAGCAGGATCCAGTAGGCGACCGCGGCAAACAGGAAATTGGCGAACGGACCGGCCAGCAGCACCAGGATGCGGCGCCAGACCGGCTTGCGGTTATAAGCCTGGCTCGCCAGTGCCGGATCGACCGGACCTTCTCGCTCGTCGAGAAGTTTGACGTAACCCCCTAACGGGATTGCAGAAAATGCATACTCGGTGTCATCCGAACCGCACCGTGACCACAGCACGCGGCCGAAGCCGATCGAAAAGCGCAGGACCTTGATCCCCATGCGCCGGGCCATCCAGAAATGGCCGTATTCGTGCACCGCAACCAGGATGCCAATGGCCACGAGGAACGCCAGGATGTAAGTCAATATCGTCATGCTCCTGCCCGGGCAGCCTGTCCCAGCCTCGCCTGCGCGAGGTCACGGGCCCACCGGTCTGCCTCCAGAATGTCCCCAATGTCGTTCGCAGGCGCGTTGCGATGCGCGCACATCACGCCATCGATCAGCGCCGGAATGCCGAGGAAGTCGAGCCGGCCCTCCAGGAACGCCGAGACCGCCACCTCGTTGGCCGCGTTGAGCGCCGCCGGCGCCGTCCCGCCCGCCTCGGCAGCGGCCCGCGCCAGGACCAGCGCGGGAAACCGCGCCAGGTCCGGAGCCTCGAAATCGAGCCGCGCGGCGGCCACGAGGTCCAGTGATTCTACACCGGAGCCGATCCGCTCCGGCCAACCGAGGGCGTGGGCGATCGGGGTGCGCATGTCCGGGTTGCCGAGCTGCGCCAGAATCGATCCGTCCACGTATTCCACCATCGAATGCACGACGCTCTGCGGATGTACGACCACGCTGACGTGGGACGGTTCCATCCCGAACAGCACGCAGGCCTCGATCAGCTCGAGCCCCTTGTTCATCAGGGTGGCCGAATCAACCGAAATCTTGCGGCCCATGCGCCAGCGTGGATGGGCGCAGGCCTGGTCCGGAGTGACGCCCGCCATCTGTTCGCGCGTGGCACGCAGGAACGGCCCACCCGACGCGGTGAGCAGGATCCGGCGCACCCCTCGCGGCGCCTGGCCTGTCAGCAGCGAAGGCGGCATGCACTGGAAGATCGCGTTGTGCTCGCTGTCGATCGGGACCAGCACCGCACCACCGCGGCGTGCAGCGTCGACGAGCAACGCGCCCGCCATGACCAGCGATTCCTTGTTCGCGACCAGGACGTGCTTGCCTGCGCGTGCCGCCGCGAGCGTGGACGGTAACCCGGCAGCGCCGACAATGGCAGCCATCACCACGTCCACCTCGGGACTGGCCGCGACCGCGTTCAGCGCATCGACACCGCAGGCCACCACCGTCGGGCACTCTGCCGCACGCAGGTCGAGCGCGAGCGATTGCGCTGCCGCTGGATCCTGCAAGACCGCGACCGCCGGCCGGAATCGCATGCACTGGTCGAGCAGCGCCGTCCGGTTCGAGCAGGCGGCCAGCGCAGTGACCACGTAACGATCGGGGTGACGCGCGAGCACGTCGAGCGTGCTGACACCGATGCTGCCGGTGCTGCCGAGGACCGCGACCCGCTTCACGGGACCAGGCCCAGCGCCAGCAGCCCGAGCAGGAACGTCGGCGCCGCCGCGGTGAGGCTGTCGATGCGGTCGAGGATGCCGCCGTGACCGGGCAGCAGCTTGCCGCTGTCCTTCAGGCCGACGTGACGCTTGAACATGCTTTCGGTCAGGTCGCCTACGACCGACACCAGCGCGACGAGCTCACAGAGCAACAGCCAGGGCCACAACGGCATGTCGAACATGAACGCGCCGCCAACGGCGACCATGGCGGCAGCCAGCATGCCGGCCGCGAATCCTTCCCAGGTCTTGCCCGGGCTCACGTGCGGCGCAAGCTTGCGGCGCCCGAACGTGCGGCCGCCGAAGTACGCGCCGACGTCGGCCGCTGCAATCAGCACGAGCAGGTAAAGCAGCAGCAACTGGCCGTGCGGCTGCAGCGTGACGAGATGCGACAGGCCGATGCCGGCAGGCACCAGCACCAGGAAACCGGCCACGGCGGCCGCGAGCCTTCCTCCCGACTGTGCCCGCAGCGCCAGCCACACGAACGCGAGCAGCCACCAGACGGCGGCGATGCGCAGGATGCCCGTGAGCCAGCGTGGGTCGGCTGCGAGCATTTCAGCGCCCGTGAGCACCAGCAGGATGGCGGCGGCGAACGCGAGCCGGGCTGGCACGGATTGCAGCCGTGCGAACCCTGCCCATTCGTAACCGGCGGCAAAGATCGCGACCGCGATCATCGCCACGGCCACCTCGGGCGGTAACCAGACCAGCACGACGATGACCAGCGCTGCGAGCAGCAACGCGGTCCCGATACGCGCACGCAGGGCGGCGTTCACCGTGCGGCCTGCGCGTCGGTCAAACCAAAGCGTCGCTGCCGGCTGGCGTAGAAACGCAGCGCGGCGTCGAGCGCTGCATCGTCGAAGTCGGGCCAGAGCGTGTCACAGAAATAGAGTTCGGAGTAAGCGAGGTTCCAGAGCAGGAAATTGCTGATGCGGCTCTCGCCGCCGGTGCGGATAAACAGGTCCGGTTCGGGCACACCCGCCAGCTGCAGCTGGTCCGCAAACACGGCTTCGTCGATCGCTTCGGGCTTGATCTCACCGGCGACGGCGCGTGCCGCCAGCTTGCGCGCGGCCTGGACGATGTCCCAGCGTCCACCGTACGAGACTGCGATGAACAGGGTCATGCGTTGATTGGCCGCGGTGCGCGCCTCGGCGGTCGCAATCTTCGCACCGAGCACGGCGCGCAACCGCGACAGTTCGCCGACGAAGCGAACGCGGATGCCGTTGCGGTGCAGTTCATCGACTTCCTTGTCGATCGATTCGACGAACAACTCCATGAGCCGCGTGACCTCGTCCTGCGGCCGCTGCCAGTTCTCACTCGAGAACGCGAAGATGGTGAGTACCTCGACGCCACGCCGCGCACAACCTTCGACGGTCGCACGCACGGCCTTCGCGCCTGCCCGGTGACCGAGGTGGCGCGGCAATGCACGGCGCTGGGCCCAGCGCCCGTTGCCATCCATGATGACGGCGACGTGGCGTGGGAGGCCGGACGCGCCTGCTGCGGCTTGCGACACGGCGTCAGACCTGCATCAGTTCCTTTTCTTTCTCGTGCAGGACCACGTCGACCTCGGCGACGTACTTGTCGGTGAGCTTCTGCACGTCCTCCTGGGCACGATGGTCGTCGTCCTCGGCGACGAGCTTTTCCTTCAGCATTTCCTTGAGGTCCTGCATGACGTCGCGGCGCACGTTGCGGATCGCGACGCGCGCGTTCTCCGCTTCGTGCTTCACGACCTTGGTCAGGTCGCGGCGGCGTTCCTCGGTGAGCGCGGGCATGGGCACGCGGATCACGCTGCCGGCCGTGTTCGGGGTGATGCCGAGGTCGGACTTCATGATGGCCTTCTCGATCACCGCGACCATCTGCTTGTCGTACGGCACGATCGTGAGCGTGCGCGCGTCTTCGACCGCGACGTTCGCGACCTGGTTCAGCGGCGATTCGGCGCCGTAGTAGTCGACCCGGATATGGTCGACCAGGCTCGCGCTGGCGCGCCCAGTGCGCAGGCGCTTCAGTTCGTGCCGGTAGGCAGCAACGCACTTGGCCATACGGTCGGCGGCGTCTTTTTTCAATTCTTCGAGCATGGAATCTCCCGGTCGAACGGCTCGGGCCGTCTCAGTTCGTGACCAGCGTGCCCACGTCGCCGCCGGTAGCGGCACGCACGAGGGCACCCGGATCGTTCAGGTTGAAAACACGCAGCGGCAGGTGGTGGTCGCGGCACAGGACGATGGACGTCTGGTCCATCACGTTGAGCCGCTGGTCGAGCACCTGGTCGTACGTCAGCCGATCGTACCGCTTTGCCGACGGATTGAGCATCGGATCGGCGTCGTAGATTCCATCCACCTTGGTGGCCTTCAGCAGCAGGTCGGCCTCGATCTCGATGGCGCGCAGGCTCGCCGCCGTGTCGGTCGTGAAAAACGGGTTGCCCGTGCCGGCGGCGAAAATGATCACGCGCCCCTTCTCGAGATGGCGGACGGCGCGGCGGCGGATATAGTCCTCGCACACCTGGTTGATGCGCACGGCGGACATGACGCGGGTGGCCACGCTCATGGATTCGAGCGCATCCTGCAGGGCCAACGAGTTCATGACCGTGGCCAGCATCCCCATGTGATCACCGGTGACGCGATCCATGCCCGCGCGCGCGAGCCCCGCGCCGCGGAACAGGTTGCCGCCGCCCACGACCACGCCGATTTCGGTGCCCGTCTCCTGGACGCTGCGGATCTCGGTGGCGAGCCGACGGAGGAAGGCCGGATCGATGCCGTAGTCGGACTCCCCCATGAGAGCCTCACCCGACAGCTTGACGAGGATGCGGCGGTTGCGCCGTTGCGGATCTGCTTTCGGTTCCATCGTCCCTCGCCAGCGGCTCACTCTGCAGGCCGCCATTATAAGGAACCCCGCTTGCGCGGGGTTCCGGGTAGGTCGAAATCGCCGGGCGGACCCGGGACTCAGGAGCCCCGAACCGCGGCCGCCACTTCCTCGGCGAAGTTTTCCCGCTTCTTCTCGATGCCGGCGCCGACCTCGAAGCGCACGAAGCGCGCGACGCTGGCGTTGGCCTTCTTCAGGACATCGCCGACCGCCTGCTTGTCGTCCTTCACGAACGGCTGGCC
>JAABQQ010000242.1 GCA_011391405.1 Gammaproteobacteria bacterium | reverse complement strand
GAGCCGCGCTCCATAGCGCTGGCCAAGGACACCACCCGGTATTTGAGCGAGCGTGTAGCACGTGGCGAATGCTGCATTCAGCCAGCCGATCTGCAGCTGCGAGAGGTGGAGGTCCGGCATGATGCTTTGCGCGGCCACGCCCAGGCTGGTGCGCTGGACGTACGCCAGCATCGCGAAGCCGCCGAGGAACAGGAAGATCGACCAGCGAACCTTCACGCGTCACCTCCGCGAATGCGCGGGACGTCAGCCACGCAGTTTCGAGCCGGTTGGATCGTAGGGCGGGGCGCGCAGGATCCGGGCCGCGCGCGGTTTGCCAAGAATCTTGACCGACAACGGGTCGGATGTTTCGCACCATTCCGTGTCGACGTAGGCCAGCGCAAGACTCTGCCGCACGTGATGGCCGTAAGCGCCGGAAGTGACGTAGCCGATGCGTTGACCTGCGCGATGGATCGGCTCGTAGCCCGTGGCGTCGGCTTCGGGCGATTCGACCTGCAGCAGCACCAGTTGCTGCGACGGGCCGGCCGCTTGTGCAGCAAGGATCGCTTCGCGGCCGATGAAATCACCCTTGTCCGTCGCAACGAAGCGTGCCAGACCCGCCATCGCTGGTGTGCAGGTCGTGGAAAACTCCAACGACCAGACGCCGTAGCCTTTTTCGAGCCGCAGGCTGTCCTGCGCGCGCATCCCGATCGGGCGCATGCCCAGCGGAGTGCCGGCGGTCATCAATGCTTGCCAGAGCGCATGCTGCTGCGACGCACGCACGTTGATTTCGTAACCGAGCTCGCCGGTGAGCGAGAGGCGCGCGACGATCGCGGGCATCGCTGCGACATCGACGCTGGCGCAACCCATGAACGGAAGGCCGCGGTCGGACACGTCGCTCGTCGTGAGCGAGGCCAGGATCTCGCGCGAGCCCGGTCCCGACAGCGAAAATCCGAGCCAGCTTTCCGAGAGGTTCTCGATCTCCACGCCCGTGGCAGGCAGGTGATCGCGGAACCAGCGCAGGTGCCACTCCTGCAGGAAGTACGAACCCACGAGCCAATAGCGGTCGTCGTCGAGCCTCGTCACGGTGAGATCGCCCATCAGGCGGCCCGCAGGATTCAGCATCGGCGCCAGACGGACGCGACCCACAGCAGGCAGGCGTGAGGCGAGCAGGTGGTCGAGCCATTTTCCCGCGCCGGGTCCGCGCACTTCGTAGCGTGCATACACGCCGGTATCCAGCAGTCCGGCCGCGTTGCGAGTCGCTGCAACTTCCGCTGCGATGAATCTGTCCGCCGTGGACCGTCGCAACGTCGGCGGTTCGACGTAGTCCGGCTCGCCCGTCGCGAAATACTGCGGCGACTCCATGCCCCACACGACGCCGAAGCGCGCGCCGAGCGCCTTCTGCGCCTCGTAGCTCGGCGTCGTCTTCAGGGGTCGGCCCGCCGGCAACTCTTCATTGGGATAAGCGATGACGAAACGTCGCGCGTAAAATTGCGCCGTGGTGTCGCGCAGGTAGCGGTCGTCGGCTGCGAACTTGCCGTAGCGGGCGACGTCCATGCCGAAGATGTCAGTGCCCGGGTCGCCCTCGACCATCCATTCCGACAGCACCTTGCCGATCGCGCCGCCCTGCGAAAAGCCTCCCATGCAGCCGCACGCAGCCCAGAAGTTACGCACGCCAGGCACGGGGCCGACGAGCGGATTGCCATCCGGTGTGAACGTGAATGCACCGTTGACCCACTTGCGGATGCCTGCGCGCTGCAGCGTCGGGAAGCGTGAAAACCCGATCAGCAGTTCGGGGCTGATGCGATCGATGTCCTCGGGCAGCAACTCCATGCCGTAGTCCCATTCGGCGCCCTCAGTCTGCCAGTGCCGCGGATTGCGTTCGTACACGCCAAGGATCACGCCTTTGCGTTCCTGCTGCAGGTAGGTGCAGCCTTCGAGGTCGGTCACGCACGGCATCTCGTCGGGCCGTGCCAGCAGCTCCGGCAGGTCCTCGGTGATGAGGTAGTGGTGCTGCATCGGCGTGAGCGGCAGGTCGACGCCGACCATGTGTCCGACGCGGCGCGCCCAGAGCCCGCCGGCATTGACCACGTGCTGCGCGACGACCACTCCCTGTTCGGTCTCGACGAGCCAACCGTCGGCGTGCGGCTTCAGCCCCGTCACACGATTGCGCAGGATCACGTCGGCACCACGCTTGCGCGCCGCGATGGCAAACGCGTGCGTCGAGCCGTGCGGATCCACTGCGCCTTCGTGCGGGTCGAAGAGGCCGCCGAGCAGGCCGCGGGGATCGACGATCGGGCACTCGGTCACGATTTCTTCGGGTGTCGCCAGTCGCGCTTCGATGCCAAGCGTCTCGTAAATCGCGAACTCGGACTGCAGCCATTCCCACCGCTCGGGCGTGGTCGCGATGCTGTAACCTCCCGGCATGTGCATGCCGACGCGCTGGCCGCTCTCGGCCTCGATCTCCTGGTACAGCTTGATCGTGTACGCCTGCAGCGCGGCGATGTGCGGGTCGTCGTTGATGGCGTGGAATCCCGCCGCGGCGTGCCAGGTGGAGCCGGCCGTCAGCTCCGCGCGCTCGATCAGTGCGATGTCGCCCCAGCCCTTGCGTGTGAGGTGATACAGAACGCTCGCGCCGACGATGCCGCCGCCGATCACGACGGCGCGATAGTGACTTTTCATCGCCTGCTATTCCTCGTCCAGGCTGTCCGACAGCACGGCGCGGCGTTCGCACATGAACTGCTGCAGGGCTTCGTCGATGGCGGGATCGAGACCAGGGTCCTCGTAGTCGGCGAGCATGCGCTTCCAGACGACGTTCGCACGCTGTTCGGCGTTCAGGCTGCCTTCGCTCGACCACTGCTCGTACGAGGAGTAGTCCGCGATGGTCGACTGGTGGAACGCTGCCTCGAAGTTTTCCTGCGTATGCGCGCAACCGAGGAAGTGCCCCCCCGGACCGACCTCACGGATGGCGTCGAGCGCCTGGCCGCGCGGGCTCACGTCCATGCCGCTCGCCAGTGCCTGCATCATCGCGAGCTGGTCGACGTCCATGACGAACTTCTCGTATCCCGCGACGAGTCCGCCTTCGAGCCACCCGGCCGCATGCGTGACGAGGTTGACGCCCGCAAGCAGGGTCGGCAGCAGCGTATGCGCGCTTTCGTAGGCGGCCTGCGCATCAGCGGTCTTCGACGAGCAAAGCGATCCGCCGCTGCGGCAGGGCACGCCGAGCCGTCGCGCCAGCTGTGCCGTCGCGAAGATCATCTGCGTCGCTTCCGCCGTGCCGAAGGTCGGCGCACCCGTGCGCATCGAGATGGCGCCGACGAAAGAGCCCATGATCACGGGAGCGCCAGGCCGCACGAGTTGCGTCAGCGCCATGCCGGCCAGCGTTTCGGCCAGCAGTTCAGCCATGCAGCCTGCGGGTGTCACGGGTCCCATCGCACCGGCGAGCACGGCCGGCACGATGATCGTGCCCTGGTTGCGCGATGCGAAGGCGCGCAGCGCACCGAGCATGCGACCGTCGAAGGTCAGTGGCGAGTTCGAATTGATGTTGCCGAGTACGACGCAGTGGGCATCGACGAAGTCCTGGCCGAACAGGATGCCGGCCATGCGCACGGCGTCCGTCGCGTGTCCCGGCGTTTCGGGCGTGCCCTCGCACCCCTGGTCGCTGTAGCGGAAGAACGCATACTGGACGTCGAGGTGGCGCTTGCCCTCGGGCACATCCATCGGCTCGACCATGCAGCCGCCGGAAAAATGGATCGCAGGTGCGACATGGGCGAGCTTGATGAAGTTGTGCAGGTCGGCGAGCGTGCCGTAGCGGCGGCCGCCATCGAGGTCGGTCACGAAGGGTGGGCCACCGACCGGCGAGAACACCGTGGCGTCGCCGCCAAGGCGCACGCTCCGCGCCGGGTTTCTCGCGTGCAGGATGAACTCGCGCGGTGCGGTGTGCAGCAGCTGGCGGGCAAGGCCGCGTGGAATCCGGACGCGCTCGCCTTGCACGTCGGCGCCTGCCTCCCGCCACAGGCGCAGTGATTCCGGGTCGCGCCGGAACTCGATGCCGATTTCCTCGAGGATCGTCTCGGCGTTGGTCTCGATGATCTCGACGGCCTCGCTGTGCAGCAGTTCGACCGTGGGGATGCGACGGTGAATGTACGGAAGTTTTTCGGCCGCGCGGTGCGAGCGTGCCGCGCGACGAATCTCGCGGTTGCTGCTGCGACCGGTGCGGTTGATCGTGGACGTGTCGCTCAAAGGCGCAGCTATTGACGTCTGTCGTCAGGCCGGGCGTTTCTGCCGCAGGTCCCCACGCACGCGCGCGTACTCGAGTTCGAAGGCCTCGGTGAACGACCGCGGCATTTCTTCGTTGCCGGCGGGCTGCTGCGTGAGCAAGCGGTAGAACTCGGAATAGTGCTCCCAGTACCGGGGACGCGGATCCTGCCCCGGTGCGAGCTGGCGGGAGCGGCCTTGCTCGAACTGGTCGGCGACGTTCGCCGGCGAGAGCTGGCCGAGCACGGAGTCGAGCCCTGCCTTCATGCCGGCGGCGAGTGCCGTCTCGTGGTCGCGCATGTCCTGGAGCACGTCCCGCAACGAGTCGACCGGGCCCGCAAAGAGTCGCCCGTGCGATTCGAAGAGGCGCTGCAACGCCTGTTCGATGCTCGTCGACGAACGGAGTGGGTTGCTGCTGTTGCCCGGCGCCAGCGGCAAGGCCGCAACGGCTGCAGCGACGGCGCCTGTCGCACGCGCACGCAGGATGTCGTTGAGCCCGACGACCGCCTCGCGCAACAACTGGCCAGCGACGAGTGGCAGCATGGCCTGCGCTTCGGGCGAGAGCGTCGCCGCATCGAGGCCGGCGCCGCGGCAGAAAGCCTGCACGGCCGATTGCAGGTCTGTCCACGTGCTGGCCTGCTGGTGAAACGGGATCGAGCGTTCACGGGCGTCGACGCGCGTCTTGCGCCGCGCCAGCGCGTCCTCGAGTTCTTCGCGCGGAATCTGGCGCGTGCGCAGTGCCCAGTCCTGGTTGCCAGGAGCCGGTGCCGGCGCCATGCCCGGCGCGACCGAATCGACCGGGCCCGTGCGCATCGGATCGAACGCACTCTCGTCGGACGATTCGACGGAGCGCTGCAGCGACTCGAGCAGCTTCGCGCGCGCCTCGGCGTTCAGGCGCATGCCGAACGCGTTGCTGATCGGCAGTGAGTCGCTCGACCCGGTCTCACGCGGCGTCAGCAGGTTATCGAAGTTGAGGTTGTGGCCGATGCCCGAGTCGAGGTGTTTGGCGGCAGATTGTTCATCGCCCGTCACGGGCAGGAAATCGATGCGATTGTCGAGGCTGACGAGGATGTCGTAGTCGCCCACGCGCAGCCGGTCACCATCGTTCAGCTCGACCCGGCCCGTGTCAGACGCGGGATCGTCCGCGTCATTGATGAAGACGCCGTTGGTGCTGGTGTCTATCAGCCAGTACTTACCGCTGTGGAACTGCACTTCGAAATGGTGGCCGGAGACCACGCGACGCGGGTCGGGCAGGATCCAGTCGTTGCCCGGCGCACGTCCGACCGTGCCGCCGTTCACGCCGAACACACGCGAGCGGTTTTCACCGAGTTCGCGATAATGGTCGCTGATGACGCGAAGTTTGATGGCCATGATGTTGCTGGCGCTGGCTGCCTGGTGCCTGCAGTCTATCCCGTCGACAGGCCGGAAGCGGCTGACGCTGGTCCGCGACCCTTGTAATATGCGGCCACCCTAACACGCAAGGCGTGCCGGCCCCATGGCCTCCAGTCACATTTTCAAGGTCATTTTCCACAACCAGGGCAAGGTCTTCGAGATCTACGCCCGCAAGGTGGGCCATGGCGCGATGTTCGGCTTCATCGAGGTCGAAGAACTGATCTTCGGCGAGAGGTCGTCCGTCGTGGTCGACCCCTCCGAGGAAAAGATCCAGATCGAATTTGCGGGCGTGAAGCGCACCTACCTGCCGCTGCACTCAGTGATCCGCATCGACGAGGTGCGCAAGTCGGGCGTCAGCAAGGTCTCGGCGGCGGACTCCGCTTCCAACGTCGCCCAGTTTCCGTTCCCCGTGTACACGCCGCCTGGCGGGCCCGGCAACCGCGAAAAATAGAGCAGCGGCGCGGCCTTACGCCGTCGCACGCTGGCCCGTGACAGCTCGCTCCGGTATCATTCGCCGCTCATATTTGACCGGCGGCCGCCCTCGCTCATGCTCACCTTCAGCGGCGCTCCCGCGCTATCGGATTTCCGGCTCGACAAGGTCCTGGCGGCCATCCGCGACCGGGTTGCGCACGTCGAATCGGTCGACACCCGGTACATCCATCTGCTCGAGGTTTCGGCTCCGCTGTCGGACGAACAGCGCGCCGTCGTCGAGGCGCTGCTGCGTTACGGTCCATCGACCCAGACAGATGACCCGCTGGGTGCACCCGCGGGCGAGTTGCTGCTGGTCGTGCCGCGCTTCGGTACCGTGTCGCCCTGGTCATCGAAAGCGACTGACATCGCCCACGTCTGCGGCCTGGGCGCGGTCACTCGAATCGAGCGCGGCGTCGCCTATTTCATCGTGTCTCCGCAGCCGCTGAGCCAGGCCGAGTACGCGAAGGTCGCGGCGGTCATTCATGACCGGATGACCGAGGATGTGCTCGATTCGATCGACGCGGCGGCGGGTTTGTTCGCGCACCATGCGCCGCAGCCGCTCGCGACCGTGCCGGTGCTGACGCAGGGCAGGGCGGCACTCGAGCGTGCCAACGCCGAGCTCGGTCTCGCGCTGTCCGAAGACGAAATCGACTACCTGGTCGCCGCGTTCACGGAGCAGCTGCAGCGCGATCCGAGCGATGTCGAACTCATGATGTTCGCGCAGGCCAACTCAGAGCACTGCCGGCACAAGATCTTCAATGCGGACTGGATCGTCGACGGCAAGCGCAGCGAGAAGTCGCTGTTCGGCATGATCCGCAATACGCACCGCGTCAGCCCGCAGGGCGTGCTCTCGGCCTATCGCGACAACGCGGCCGTCATCGAAGGCTGGCCGGGCCGCCGCTGGTTCGCGCAGGCGGGTGACGGCAACTACGAAGGTTCAGACGAGCCGATCGACATCCTGATGAAGGTGGAGACGCACAACCACCCGACGGCGATCTCGCCGTTCGCCGGCGCAGCCACCGGCTCCGGCGGCGAAATTCGCGACGAAGGTGCCACCGGCCGCGGCTCGAAGCCGAAAGCCGGTCTGGTCGGATTTTCGGTGTCGAACCTGCGCATCCCCGGCTTCGAGCAGCCGTGGGAACAGGATTTCGGCAAGCCCGAGCGCATCGTGTCGGCGCTGCAGATCATGCTCGAGGGTCCGATCGGCGCCGCCGCATTCAACAATGAATTCGGCCGGCCCAACATCTACGGCTACTTCCGCACGTTCGAGCAGCGGGTCGAAACGCCCGGCCGTTCGTCGCTGCGGGGCTATCACAAGCCGATCATGATCGCGGGCGGTCTCGGCAACATCCGCCGTTCGCATGTCGAGAAGGCGCCCGTCGTTGCAGGCGCGAAGATCGTCGTGCTCGGTGGCCCGTCGATGCTGATCGGCCTTGGCGGTGGTGCTGCATCGTCGATGGGCGCAGGTTCCAGCTCGGCGGACCTCGATTTCGCATCGGTACAGCGCGGCAATCCCGAAATGCAGCGTCGCGCGCAGGAAGTCATCGACGCCTGCTGGGCCATGGCTGACGAGAACCCGATCCTGCTCATCCACGACGTGGGTGCCGGCGGCCTCTCGAACGCGATTCCGGAATCGGTGCACTTCGGCGCGACCGGTGGCCGCATCGACCTGCGCAAGATCCTGAGCGACGAGCCGGGCATGTCGCCGCTCGAACTCTGGTGCAACGAATCGCAGGAACGCTACGTGCTGGTGATCGCGGCGGAGCAACTCGCGGCGTTCGGCGCGCTCTGCGATCGTGAACGTTGCCCGTTCGCCGTGGTCGGCGACGTCACCGACGATGCGATCCTGCGCGTGGACGATCCGCAGTTCGGCAACACGCCGGTCGACTTGCCGCTCGAGACGCTGCTCGGCAAGCCGCCGAAAATGACGCGCGAAGTGCGGCGCCTGCCTCACGCCGGCGACGGCTTCTCGGCGCAGGACGTGACCAACGTGCGTGAAGCCGCGTTGCGCGTGCTGAGTCTGCCGACCGTCGCGGACAAGACGTTCCTGATCACGATCGGTGATCGTTCGGTCGGCGGCATGATCAGTCGCGACCCGCTGGTCGGTCCGTGGCAGGTCGCGGTGAGCGACGTCGCGGTCACGGTCGCTGATTATTTCTCGACGCACGGCGAGGCGATGGCGATGGGTGAGCGCACGCCGCTCGCGTTACTCGACGCCGCCGCGTCGGGTCGCATGGCCGTCGCCGAATCCGTCACCAACATCATCGCAGCCGACATTCGCCGTATCGAAGACATCCGGCTTTCTGCGAACTGGATGGCCGCCTGTGGCGAGCCGGGCGAGGACGCGGACCTCTACGACACCGTGCATGCGGTGGGCGAAGAATTCTGCCCTGCACTGGGCATCGCAATCCCTGTGGGCAAGGACTCGCTGTCGATGAAGACCGCGTGGAATGGGCCCGATGGCGCGCGCAAGGTCGTCTCGCCCGTGTCGCTGATCGTCTCGGCGTTCGCGCCGGTCGAGGACGTGCGCCGCACGCTCACGCCGCAACTGCGACTTGATCGCGGCGCCACGCGCCTGCTGCTCGTCGATCTGGGTGCCGGTCGCAATCGCCTCGGCGCGTCCTGCCTGGCTCAGGTCTATGGCCGTATCGGTGACGAAGCGCCGGACTGCGATGACGCCGGCCAGTTGCGTGCATTCGTCGGCGCGGTCATCGAACTGCGACGCAAGGGGCTGATCCTCGCGTACCACGATCGTTCGGATGGCGGACTGTTCGCGACGCTGGCGGAGATGGCCTTCGCCGGGCACTGCGGGCTCGACATCACGTTGGCGGCCGGTGATGTGGCCGGGGCTGTCGCCGAACTCTTTGCCGAGGAACTGGGGGCCGTGTTGCAGGTCGAGACCCTGCGTCGCGCCGAAGTGCAGGCCGTTTTCGACGCTGCCGGCCTGGGCTCGTTGGTGCGCGACCTGGGCACCGCCGAAGCGTTCGATCGCATCGTCATCGGCGACCGTCACGGCAAGTCGGTGCTGGATGCCACGCGCACCGACCTGCGTTCGGCGTGGTCCGAGACCAGCTACCGCCTGCAGTCGCTGCGCGACAATCCGGTCTGCGCGCACGAAGAGCGCGCGCAGGTCACGGATGCGAAAAACCCGGGCCTGTTTGCGACGCTCAGTTACGACCCGGCCGACGACATCGCGGCGCCGTACGTGCAGCGCGGCGCACGGCCCGAGATCGCGATCCTGCGCGAGCAGGGCGTCAACAGCCAGCTGGAGATGGCCGCGGCGTTCGATCGTGCCGGGTTCCGTCCGGCCGACGTGCACATGACTGACCTGATCGCTGGACGCACGCGGCTGGATCGCTTCAAGGGCGTGGTCGCCTGCGGCGGCTTTTCCTACGGCGACGTGCTCGGCGCCGGCGAGGGCTGGGCGAAATCGATCCTCTTCAACGCGGCGCTGCGCGAGCAGTTCGCTGCCTTCTTCGCGCGCTCCGACAGCTTTGCGCTCGGCGTCTGCAACGGCTGCCAGATGTTGTCGACCCTGAAGTCGCTGATCCCGGGGGCCGGCCACTGGCCACGGTTCGTCCGCAATCGTTCGGAGCAGTTCGAAGGCCGCGTCGGGCTGGTCGAAATCCTGCCGACGCCCTCGATCTTCTTCACCGGCATGGCAGGTTCGGTGCTGCCGATCGCCGTCGCGCATGGCGAAGGTCGCGCGGAGTTCGTGAATGAAGCGGCGGAGCGCGACTGCACGCATGGCGGGCTCGTGAGCCTGCGCTGGGTGGACAACCACGGCAAGGTGGCGTCGACCTACCCGTCGAACCCGAACGGATCGCCGGCCGGCATCACTGGCCTGACGACGACGGACGGGCGCGTGACGATCCTGATGCCCCACCCCGAGCGCGTGTATCGCACCGTGCAGAACTCATGGCACCCGGAGAACTGGGGCGAGGACGGCGGCTGGATGCGGATGTTCCGCAACGCCCGTGCGTGGGTGGACTAGGAAGGTCAGGAAGGGGAGGAAGGTCAGGAAGGAGTTAAGGGTCAGGAGTCATCCGAGGCGCCGTCGGCGCGGCAAAGCATTCTTTGCACGAAGTGCGTTCCGGCAGCCTTCCTGACCTTCCTCCCCTTCCTCACCTTCCTCTCACTCTCTCGCAGCGCGCCCGATAGGCGTGATCTTGTCCAGCGTTTCGTCGGCGAAGAACTTCCGTACCATCATCGCCTGCTGCAGCTTGCCCTTGCGCACGTAGGCTTGATACAGCATGTCCTTGACGAGTTCGAGCAGCACGCCGGCTTCGTTCGCGCTCAAGTCAGGCCACTGCGGCGAGGGATCCGCATCGCTGCTGAACAGCACCTTTTTCACGATGCTGAACGTTTCGTTGTCGATCTCGGCCATCTCGCGTGCTTCGCGGGCCTGCTCGAAGATGCGCAGCCGGCCGTTCTCGCCGAGGTCCTGGTATGCCGCCTGTGCCGTGCGACGGCACATCGAGGCGAAGGCATTGAAGTGGCCCGACGAATAACAGCCGAGGGCCTCGCGGAACAGCCGCTCGACGCTCTCAGGCAGGTAGGTGAAGTTGAACTTCTCCTTCGCGCGCTCGAGTTCGACAAAGTTGTTCGCGAATTCGACGCGATTGGCCGCGTACATCTTGACGGCGAACTTGAGAAAGATCGGCGCGCTGCACGAATCGCAGCGATAGACGATGCCCACGTGGTTGGGGCGGCTAGCGACGAGTTCGGAGTACTGCGGGATCGAGACCGCAGTGATGTGTGAATACACCTGGCAGTGCGGGCATGGCAGGGCCAGGCTGTTCTCCTGGTCGTGGTGCAGGCGGCTGCTGGAATCGACGTAGACGGACATCTTTGCTCAGCCTTTGGTCCGAATCCTGTCGTTCGCAGTGTAACGCATCGCCTTTGCGGCCGCTTCGTTTGCCGGGCGCGCGTCGAGCACGGCCTCGGTCTGGCCCGGTGCCCGGGTCATGGAAACGTCGTACCGGGCACCGCCCGCCAACGGCCGCCAGGGCCCGTAGGCGTGGCGGGAGTCGACGTGAGCTTTCCACCCTGAATCCGTCCGGGCCTGAGCCCAGATGTCTTCGCCCGCTTCCTCTTCGTCGCTCAAGGCAAAGCTGGCGGGGACGTGGCGGGCAGGGGCGGCCTTGGCCGCGGGAGTCGCTGCGGGCGTCGGCGTTGTCTCGGCGGCCAGTTCCGTGCGCAGGTAGCGACCGCTCAGCCGGTCCAGCCTGAAGCTGTCCGGCAACCCCAGTTGCGCGGCAAGGCCGGTCCAGACCAGCGTGCGCACGTCGAGGCGCCATTCGTCGCCTGACATCTCGAACACCTGCATGTGACCTGCGGGAAGCCGGGTGAGGGTGACTCGATACGCGCTCGGCCCCGTCCGTTCGCAATGGACCTGTGCGATGAGGGCCTTGGGTTGCATCGACTCATAGGTCTGCAGATGCAGGACGGGCGGCCAGAGTCGATGGGCGACGAGCAGCAGCAGGACCGCAACCGCAAGGTTGCCGGCAGCGGCCCACGGCCGGTGCGCGAGCCAGCGGCTCAGGCTCAGGAGCAGGGCCAGCAGGCCGAAGGCGACGCACAGCGCGATGACCCCCAGCATGCCGGCTTGCGCTCAGCCTGCCGGAATGAGCGAGGTGAGCTCGCCCGAGTCGACGAGGCGGGCGAGGTTCGCGATGTCGCGATCGAGTCGATGGTCGTCCGGCTGGTACGGCACGTGTGTTCGCACCGCGGCATGCACGCGCTGCAATTCCGTCGTGGTGGTGAGTGGGCGCAGCGAGTCGAGCGCATGGGCCGCGGCGAGCAATTCGATGCCCAGCACGCGTGCCGTGTTGTCGCAGATCCTGGCGAGCTTGCGGCCAGCCCACGGCGCCATGCTCACGTGATCTTCCTGGCCCGCCGACGTCGGCAGGCTGTCCACCGAGGCTGGGTGCGCGTACGTCTTGTTCTCGGAGACCAGCGCGGCTGCCGTGACGTGCGCGATCATGAAGCCCGACTCGAGTCCGGGTTCGGTCGTGAGGAACATGTTGAGGTTCGGGTTCACGCGACGGTCGAGCAGGTCGATGCGTCGCTCGGACGTGCTCGCGAGTTCCGCGACGGCGATCGCTAGGAAATCGCTGATGAACCCGATCGGCTCAGCGTGAAAGTTGCCGCCGGACAGCACGTCGTCGCCGAAGATCAGCGGGTTGTCGGAGACGCCGTTGATGGCCGCGCCGAGCACGTCACGCGCGTGGCGCAACGTATGTTCGACCGCGCCGAACACCTGTGGCATGCAGCGCACGGCATAAGGATCCTGCACACGCTCGCAGTTTTCGTGGCTGCGACGGATCTCGCTGTCAGAGTCGAGCAGCGAGCGGATGCGCCGTGCGGCGTCGATCTGTCCCGGCAGGCGGCTCGCCTGCTGGATGCGGTCGTCGAAAGGTGCGTGGCTGCCGGCGAGACCTTCCACCGTCATTGCGCAGCAGACCACGGAGGCGTCGAGCAAAGACTCGGCGCGGAACAGGCCATCGAGTGCCAGGGACAGGCTCAACTGCGTGCCGTTGAGCAACGCCAGTCCTTCCTTCGCCTGCAGTGCGAGCGGTTCGACGCCGGCCGCGCGCAGCACTTCGATGCCAGTGAGGGCGTGCCGGTTTTCGGGGGCGGCCGTGGTCGGCTCCGTCGCTTCTCCCTCGCCGATCAATGCCAGCGCCAGGTGCGCGAGGGGTGCGAGATCGCCGGAGGCGCCGACGGACCCTTGCGCGGGAATCACGGGCAGGACATCGGCATTGAGCAGGGCGAGGAGGGTGTCGACGACGAGCGGGCGCACGCCGGAGAAACCAGCCGCCAGGTTGTTCGCCTTAAGCAGCAGCATGCGCCGCACCAGCGCGGCCGGGAGCGGTTCGCCCACGCCGCACGCATGGCTGCGCACGAGGTTGAGCTGCAGCTTCCTGGTTTTTTGCGCGGGAATGACGCGGTTGGCGAAAGCGCCGAAGCCCGTGTTGATGCCGTAGGCAGTCCGACCGGATTCGACCGTCGCGACGACGGTGGCTTCCGACTGACGCATGCGTGCGCGAGCCGCATCCGCCAGCTCGACCACCGGCCGTTCGCGTTCGAACTGCCGCAGCTGGTCGAGCGTGAGCGAGGCACCGTCGATGGTGAGCCTGGATTTACGCATGCAGGCTGCGATAGCGCATGCGGTGCGGTTCGTCCGCTTCGTCGCCGCGGCGCTTCCTGAGGTCGTCCACGTATTCCGAGTAGTTGCCTTCGAACCAGACGACCTCGCTGTTGCCCTCGAAGGCGAGGATGTGCGTTGCGATGCGGTCGAGGAACCAGCGATCGTGCGAGATCACGACGGCGCAACCCGGGAAGCTCAGCAGCGCTTCTTCGAGCGCACGCAGGGTTTCGATGTCAAGGTCGTTGGTCGGTTCGTCGAGCAGGATGACGTTGCCGCCTTCCTTCAGCACCTTAGCGAGGTGCACGCGGTTGCGTTCACCGCCCGACAGCTCGCCGATGGTCTGCTGCTGCTGCGCGCCGCGGAAGTTGAAGCGACCGACGTAGGCGCGCGATGGCGTCTCGTAGTTGCCGACCTTGATCGTGTCGAGGCCGTTCGAGATTTCCGCGAACACGGTCTTCTTGTCATCGAGCGACTGCCGCGACTGGTCGACATACGCCAGTTGCACCGATGGCCCGACGCGGAGCTCGCCCCCATCGGCGGTTTCCTGGCCGGTGATGATGCGGAACAGGGTGGTCTTGCCCGCGCCGTTCGGGCCGATGATGCCCACGATGCCGCCCTGCGGCAGGTTGAAGTTGAGGTTGTCGAACAGCAGCTTGTCGCCGTAGGCCTTGGAGAGGCCCTTGGCCTCGACCACGAGTTCGCCCAGGCGCGGGCCCGGCGGGATGTAGATCTCGTTGGTCTCGTTGCGCTCCTGGAAGTCGCGCGACTGCAGTTCCTCGAACCGCTGCATGCGCGCCTTGCTCTTGGCCTGGCGGGCCTTCGGGTTCTGGCGCACCCACTCGAGTTCGCGTGCGAGCATCTTCTTGAGCGCGTCCTGCTGCTGTTCTTCGACCTTGAGGCGCGCTTCCTTCTGCTCGAGCCAGGAGGTGTAGTTGCCCTGCCACGGAATGCCGTGGCCGCGATCGAGTTCCAGGATCCAGCCGGCGACGTTGTCGAGGAAGTAGCGATCGTGGGTCACCGCGATGACGGTGCCCGGGTACTGCTCGAGGTAGTGCTCGAGCCAGCGCACCGATTCGGCGTCGAGATGGTTCGTTGGTTCGTCGAGCAGCAGCATGTCGGGCTTCGACAGCAACAACTGGCAGAGTGCGACGCGGCGGCGTTCACCGCCCGAAATCTTGGTGACGTCCGCGTCCCACGGTGGCAGGCGTAGTGCGTCGGCCGCGACTTCGAGCTGGCGCTCGAGATTGTGGCCATCGGTCGCCTGGATGATGGCTTCGAGCCGCGCCTGCTCGGCCGCGATCTTGTCGAAGTCGGCATCGGGTTCGGCATACGCGGCATAAACGGCGTCGAGCCCGGTCAGCGCATCCTTGATGTGCTTGACCGCGATTTCGACGTTGCCACGCACGTCCTTCGTCGGGTCGAGCTGCGGTTCCTGCGGCAGGAAGCCGATGTTGATGCCGGGCTGCGGCCGCGCTTCACCGTCGAACTCCTTGTCGATGCCCGCCATGATCCTGAGCAACGTGGACTTGCCGGATCCGTTCAAGCCGAGCACGCCGATCTTGGCGCCCGGGAAGAAGCTCAGGGAGATGTCGCGAAGGATGACCCGCTTCGGCGGTACGACCTTGCCGACGCGATTCATCGTGTAAATGAACTGTGCCATTGGGAGGAATTGCGCTCGTCGTCCGGCGGACTCGAAAAAGGTCGGCAATTATCGGTCATCCGAGGCATCGGACGCTACCGCCGCCGCGAGTGTGCTGCTAGGCTGCCCTACACTCCGTTGCAGGGGACCGTGCCGCTTGACGCAGACCGATCCGCAGTCGACGCCGGTGCTGATGGTGGCCAGCGACGCCCTGAGCCGTTATGGCTTCGGCGATGGTCATCCGTTCGGGCCGGACCGGCAGGAAGCTTTCCTGCGCGAAATGCGTCGCAGCCCGGCTTACCTGCAGTTGCGCATCGTCGACCCGCGCGTGGCCGAGCGCGACGAACTGGAATCGTTTCACCGTCGCGAGTACGTGGACTTCGTGGTCCATAAGTCCGCCGCAGGCCGTGGCTACCTGGACGTGGGCGACACACCCGCGTCGAAGGGCATCTTCGAGGCATCGAGCCTCGTCGTGGGCGGCACGCTGCTGGCGGTCGAAGAGATCATGGGCGGCCGCGCGCGACGCGGCTTCATTCCCATCGCAGGCCTGCACCACGCTTCCCGCGCGCAAGCTGCCGGCTTCTGCGTGTTCAACGACTGCGGCATCGCCATCGAACTGTTGCGCAAGCGGCATGGACTGCGCCGGATCGCGTATGTGGACATCGATGCGCACCACGGCGACGGCGTCTTCTACGCGTTCGAGTCGGACCCCGATGCGCTGTTCGCCGACATTCACGAGGACGGGCGCCACCTTTATCCGGGCACCGGGGCCGCGGAGGAAACCGGCAAGGGCAGTGCCAGCGGCACCAAGTTGAACCTGCCGTTGCCGCCGGGCGCCGGCGACGAGGACTTTCAACGGGAGTGGCTGAAGATCGAGGAGTACCTGCGGCAGACTCAGCCGGAGTTCATCCTGCTCCAGTGCGGTGCCGACAGCCTGGAAGGTGATCCCATCACGCATCTGGCCTTCAGCGAGGAAGCGCACGCCCACGCGGCCGCGTCCGTGTGCCGCATCGCCGATGAAATCGGGCACGGTCGCGTGCTCGCGCTGGGTGGCGGCGGGTACAACCGGCAGAACCTCGCTCGCGCGTGGACGCGAGTGGTCGAGGCCCTGGTCGCGAGCTGAGGCCCTGGTCGCTGGCTAACGCCAGCCCTTGAAGAAGCTGCCGTCGGCGAAGTCCCAGAGCAGGCTCAGGTGCCAGCGCGTGTCGTACGGCTGGTCGCTGAGCGGAATCTCCGCACCCAGGCTCAGTGCGACGTGCGCGCCACGGGTGAGTCCAAAACGCAGTTGCGGCACCACGGTCCACTGCACCGAGTCGCCACCGTCGTCTTCGAAAGGCACCGCCGCAGTGAACTCCAGCGCAGGAAAAACGCGCCGCGGCCATTGGGTCCAGCGGTAGTGCACGACGCCAGCGAACTCGGCCTCGCCGGTGTCCACGTCGTCCACCGGGAGAATCAAGCGCGCGCTCGACTGGAACATCCAGCGCTCGTCGAAGAGCCGGCCGTACGCCAGGTAAGGGATGATCTCCTCGGACGCGTCGCCGTCGGTCGGAAAGGCGACGACCACGGCGCCCGACAGGATCGAACGCCGGGCGAGATTCCAGTGCAGTACCGTCTTGGCGCCGACCTCGACTTCGGTGATCTCGGAGTCCGTGCCATCGTCCTCATGGATGACTTCGACGACACCCATCGAACGCTTGCCGAAGCGTTTCTCGATCTCGAGCACGTTGCGCCAGACGTCGGCGCCGTCGCGCTCGGTCAGCCGTGATTTCCAGACGATTTCGTCTTCGGGGAAAGCCTTCTTGGTGCGGATCGGCAGGAAGAAATTGAGTTCGCCGGGTGGGTAGGATGCGCTGCCAGGTGCCAGGGTCTTCGCGTACGCGACGACGTTGCGGACCTGTTGCTCATCGAGCGCAGCTCCCTGCGAGGGCATCGTGGCCGACAACCCCAGCGCCTGGCCGCCGTGCGTGACGACGATCTGCCAGTCCTCGGCGGGTTCGCGGCTGTTGAACAGCGGGTCGGACAGGTCGGCGGGTTGCGGGTCCAGCGCCTTGACGGTCGGATTCTCCGGGTCGGGGCGCCCCGTGGGGCCGTGGCAGGCGGCGCAGACGCTCTCGAATGTGCGGCGTCCGGCCTCGATGTCTGGAGCGGGTTCTGCGATGACCAGGGCGGGCAGCGCAAGGGCGGCCAACCCAGGCAGCGCTCCGGCGAGCAAGCGGGCGAGCATCGTGCTTGGTGGCGTATTCATGGCAGCAGTCCCTTTGGTTCTCCCGCTGTCGGGGAACCTCGTCGACACCCTAGCGCCGCCGATGGTCACGCGCGCTCGGTAGTTTCCGTGATCAGCTACAATTGCCTGTCCCCGACCGTGGAGAGCACATGTTTCCCGCCAGCATGACTATCGCCGGGTTCGATCCCGAACTCGCGGCTGCGATCGATCACGAGCGCGTCCGCCAGGAAGACCACATCGAGCTGATCGCTTCCGAGAACTACGCCAGTCCGCGCGTGCTCGAGGCCCAGGGTTCCGTGCTCACCAACAAGTACGCCGAAGGCTATCCAGGCAAGCGCTATTACGGCGGGTGTGAATACGTGGACGTCGCCGAGCAGTTGGCGATCGACCGCGCCAAGAAGCTCTTCGGCGCCGCTTTCGCCAACGTCCAGCCGCACTCCGGTTCGCAGGCCAACGCCGCCGCGTTCCTCGCGCTGATGAAGCCCGGCGACACGCTGCTCGGCATGAGCCTCGACCACGGCGGCCACCTCACGCACGGCGCCAAGGTCAACTTCTCCGGCAAGATCTTCAATGCCGTGCAGTACGGGCTCGACCCGGCGACCGGTGCGATCGATTACGCGCAGGTCGAGCGCCTCGCGCACGAGCACAAGCCGAAGATGATCATCGCGGGCTTTTCTGCGTATTCGCGCATCCTCGATTTTCCGCGCTTCCGTCA
>JAABQQ010000241.1 GCA_011391405.1 Gammaproteobacteria bacterium | reverse complement strand
ACGGCACTTTGGACCAGTGGGCTGTAGAGCGGCAGGTGGGCGTACCAGTACAAGAGTCCCCAGAGCCCGGCCGGGTGCCAGTAGGCACAGAGCTCGATCACACGCCGGTCGCCTCGCTCCCGGATGTTGAACTCCTGCAGGCCCGAGCCGGGCGCGCGCATCAACATCGACAGCGTCAGCCGCTCGTTGGGCTTCATGCCGAGCACGCGCCACCCGTCCACTACGTCGCCCATGCGAAGCGTGTCGGGATCGCGTCGGCCGGTCCGGAAGCTCGGGCCGCCGATCAGCCAGTCGAACGCGCGGCGCAGCCACCATAGGGGCCGATACGAGAAGAAATCGCCATCTTTGCCGAACTGCTGCAGCACCTTGAAGAGCGCCTCGCGTGAAGCGCGGGTCGCGTGTTCGCCGCAGAATTTCTTGGCGTAGAACGAATAGCGCGGGTTCCAGTCGCGGCAGGCGATGGACCCCTCGACCCAGCGTGCGGGTGTCTGGTGGTTTTTCTCCGCCGTCAGGGTCACGGCGACGGACTCGCGGAAGGTCAGCAGGCGTTGCGGCACCAGCTCGCGTATCTCGCGATCGTCGCCGATGTAGTCGTGCGACAGTCCCTCGACCAGCGACATGGCTGTGGTCGGTGGCACGGAGGTGACGAAATACAGCCAGTAGCTGGAGAGTCTCGGCGTGAGCACAGGCACGGGAATCACCCGCGGCTTCTTGCCGACGAATTCCCCGTAGATCTCCATGATCTCCTGGTAGGTGAGCACATCGGGCCCGGCGAGCTCAAGAATCCGGTTGCCTTCGAACACCAGGTCCGCGGCAGCGATCATGTAGGTCAGCACGTTCTCGAGGGCGATCGGCGTCGAGCGCCGGCGCACCCACTTCGGCGTGATCATGAGCGGCAGGTGGTTGACGAGGTCGCGGATGACCTCGAAGGCCGCCGAGCCGGGCCCGACGATCATCGCCGCCTGCAGTTCGATGACCTGGATCGAGCCCTCGCGCAGGGCATCGCCGACAACCGCACGGCCCTCCATGTGCCGGGAGCGCTTCTCCTTCGGCATGATGCCGCCCAGGTAGACGATGCGTCGCACCCCCGCAGCCTCGCACGCGTTGCGCGCGTTTTCGGCCGCCCGACGCTCGACTGGCACGAAGTCGCCGCCAGTCCACATCATGTGCACCAGGTAGTAGACGACATCCGCGCCCTCGAGCACCGGGCCGAGCGTCTCCGGGCGCAGCACGTCCGCCGACCAGCACTCGACGCCCGGCCATTCGCGGGCCTCGAGCACTGCGGCGCTGCGCGCGACCGCACGCACATGCCAGCCTTGGGCGGCCAGCGCCGGCGCCAGATTCGAACCCATGTAGCCGCTCGCGCCGAGGACCACGGCGATCGGCCTTCCTGAGGAGCGCACGGGGCTCGAGTTGGCGTCGTCCATGGAACCTGCCGGTGGATCCTGCATCGCGTTCACTGGAGAGTGGCCATTACAGCACGCGAGCTGATCCTCGGGCATTGGGACCGGCCGCAAGGTTCGCGTTCACAGCGAGCGATCCGGCCGTCGCCGTGGGTCGTGCGTGGGGCCGAGCGCGTCCCGGATCGTGCTGGTGTTCGGTGCGCGCAGCGCGCTTCCGACTAACCCCTTCCTGCCCTTTCTGAACTTCCTTACCTTACTTGATGCCCTTCAGCTCTTTGAACCGGCTGATATCCGCCGCAAATTCTCGCGTCACGCGCTCGCGTTCCGCCGTGTTCTTCGTCAGCTCCTGCTCGTAGACCTGCAGGCCCTTCACCGTATTCACGATTTCACTCGCGATCTGCTCGGGCAGCGCCGGTGCGTTCGGCTTCGGGCTGTACGGCCGGAAGCGCTGCACCGATTCCATCAACCGTGCCTCGCGTGCACGCAGGTTGGTGATGTACTGGCGCGTCACGACGTTCTGCTGTTCGAGCAGTTCGATGCGCTGGTCGCGCAGCCGTTCGATGTCGGACACCGAGAGATACGTGGCGAGCAACGTGCGGTCGCGCTGCGCAGCTGCGGCCTTGGCGTCGTCGGCAGCTTTCTGCGCCGCGATTTGCTCGAGCGACTTCGCGCCCGGGATCATGCGCACGACGCGGCCCGTCTCGTCGAGCACTTCGACGTCGGCGCCCATGCACTCGGGCGGGATGTTCTGGCCGAAGAAGCTATGGCCGGAGGCGCTCTTGCAGCGGTAGACGTGTTCGTCGGTCAGCGAGGGCCCGCTCGACTTGGGCTTTTTCTTCTGCGCGGCATCGGCGACGCCGGCCGCGAGAGCACCGGCCACCAGCAGCAGGGCGACGACCACACCGAGACGGACTCGGGCGGGAGTCGAGGAGGGAGCGGTCAGAGGGTCTGCGCGCATGACGGGGATTCTGAGGCCAGACCCCCTCCCTTTTGCAGCATTTTGGTGTTTGTTGGGCTCAGCATTGTGACCTGCTTCAAACTGGGACTGCCTTCAGACCCCGTACTGGTCGCGATAGGCCCGGACCGACTGCAGCACGGCACTGTCGCCCGCGGCCTCCAGGTGGGCCATGAGGTCGCGCAGTCGCAGCACCGAAATGACGGGCAGACCGAACGAATCCTGCACCTCCTGCACGGCCGACTTCGTCCCCTGGCCGCGCTCTTCGCGATCCAGTGCTATCAGGACGCCCGCCGGCGTTGCTCCCTGCGAACGGATGATCTCCACGGATTCGCGGATGGCCGTACCGGCCGTGATCACGTCGTCGACGATCAGGACGCGATCCTTGAGCGGTGCGCCGACGACGGTGCCGCCTTCACCGTGGTCCTTGGCTTCCTTGCGGTTGAAGGCAAAGGACAGGTTGCGGCCTTCGTGCTCGGCCATCGCGGCTGCCGTCGCCGTGACCAGGGGGATGCCTTTGTAGGCCGGGCCGAACAGCATGTCGAACGATACGCCGGACAGCATTGCCGCCCGCGCGTAAAAGCGCCCGAGCGAGCCAATGGCATGGCCGGTGTTGAACAGGCCGGCATTGAAGAAGTACGGACTCTTGCGGCCGGATTTCAGCGTGAACTCGCCGAATCGCAGGACCCCGAGTTCGAGGCACAGGCGGATGAAGTCGGGTTGGTGCATGGGCGTGTACTTTATACTTTGCGCCCATGCGCATCATCACCCTCAACGCCAATGGCATCCGTTCCGCGGCGCGCAAGGGATTTTTCGACTGGCTGCCGGCCCAGGACGCGGACGTCGTCTGCCTGCAGGAGACCAAGTGCCAGCAGGACCAGATCACCGAGCCCCACTTTCACCCGGCCGGTTACCACTGCTACTACTTCGACGCGGTCAAGAAGGGCTACAGCGGCGTGGCCGTGTATTCGCGTGAGAAGCCGCTGACAGTCGTGGCGGGCCACGGGTCGAAGGATTTCGACGGCGAAGGCCGCTACATCGAGGCGCGCTTCAAGAACCTGAGCGTGATTTCGCTCTACCTGCCCTCGGGCTCGTCAAGCGAGGAGCGCCAGCAGGCCAAATTCCGGTTCCTCGCCGAGTTCATGCCCTACCTGCGTGCGCTGAAGCGCAAGCGCCGCGACTACATCCTCTGCGGCGACTGGAATATCGCGCACAAGGAAATCGACTTGCGCAACTGGCGCTCGAACCAGAAGAATTCCGGTTTCCTGCCCGAAGAGCGCGCGTGGCTCGACGAGCTGTTCGACGACGTCAAGTACGTCGATGCGTTCCGTGAAGTGAATCCCGAGCCCGATCAGTACACGTGGTGGTCGAACCGCGGCCAGGCGTGGTCGAAGAACGTGGGTTGGCGTATCGATTACCACGTGCTGAGCCCGGGCTTGCGCGGCAGCGTGCGCAGCGCCGAAATCTTCAAGGCGCAGCGCTTCTCCGATCACGCTCCGCTCACCGTGACGTACGACCTGTGACCGGCGCGGGCGAAGGCACATCGCAGGCCGCACCCGGCGTCAGGAAGCCCTGGTGGCGCGGCTGGGCAGACGCGGTGCTGGCATACCGCAACCCGCAGGTTGCCGCGATGCTTTTCCTCGGCTTCTCGGCCGGCCTGCCGTTCATGCTGGTGTTCTCGACGCTGTCCGCCTGGCTGCGCGAAGTCGGCATCGAGCGCGCCACGATCGGCATGTTGTCGTGGGTCGGCATCATCTACACGGTCAAGTTCTTCTGGGCGCCCGTCGTCGACAAACTGCGTCTGCCCGTGTTGCACCGGCTGCTGGGCCGGCGGCGTAGCTGGATGCTGCTCGGCCAGGTTGGCATCGCAATCGGCCTGCTCAACATGGCGCACATGAGTCCGGTGGGAAACCTGGCCGTCGTTGCGTCGCTGGCGCTGCTGGTGGCGTTCTCGTCCGCCACCCAGGACATCGCGGTGGATGCGTGGCGGATCGAATCGGCGCCGACGGAAATGCAGGGCGTGATGGCGGCCGCGTACCAGCTCGGCTATCGCATCGCGATGATGGTGGCCAGTGCCGGCGCGCTCTGGATTGCGGCTGACCATGGCTGGGTCGTGTCCTACACTTCGATGGCAGCCTGCGCGTGCATCGGTATCGTCACCACGCTCGTCATCCGCGAGCCCGCGGCGCGCGTGATCAAGCACACCCTGGCGCAGGAAGCGCGCGTCAGCGACTGGCTCGAGCGCAAGGCGCACTGGCCGGAGTCGATGCGCAATCTCGGCGCGTGGTTCGTCGGCGCGGTCGTGAATCCGTTCATCGACTTTTTCACCCGCTATGGCGTGAAGCTCGCCGTGCTGATGCTCGCGTTCATCGGCAGCTACCGTCTCGCCGACTTCACGATGGGCGTGATGAGCAACCCGTTCTACCTGGACGTCGGATTCACGCTCAAGGAAATCGCCGCCGTCGCCAAGGGTTTCGGTGTGTTCTGGTCGATTCTCGGCACGCTCGTCGGCGGTATGGCGGTGGCGCGCCTGGGTGTCATCCGCTCGCTCGCGCTCGGCAGCGTGTTGGTGATCATCGCCAACCTGATGTTCGCCGCGTTCGCGTCGTACAACCAGCCGAATCTCTTCGGGCTTGCCTTCCTCATCAGCGCCGACAACCTGGCCATGGGCATCGCGGGCACGTCATTGATCGCCTATCTGTCGAGCCTGACCAGCGCTTCGTACACGGCGACCCAGTACGCGCTGTTCTCGTCGATCTATGCGCTGCCCGGCAAGCTGCTGATGGGCACGTCGGGTTTCGTCGTCGATGCGATCGGTTATCCGGCGTTCTTCGTCTACACCTCGACGCTCGGGCTGCCGGCCCTCGTGCTGCTGTTTTTCCTCGCGCGCAAGATGCGGCAGGAAGGCCGGTGAGCCGCGGTGGCCGACGAGATCGACATGACGCGAGTGATCTGCCCGCTGCATGAGCTGGCCGATCCCGGTGCGCGCGGCTTCACGATGGGGCAGGGCGACTGGCCCCTGAAGGGCTTCGTGGTGCGGCAGGGCGAGCACGTCTACGGCTACGTCAATTACTGCCCGCACGCCGGCTTCCCACTCAACTGGCAGCCGGATCAGTTTCTGGTGCCAGGGGGCACGACGATCCGCTGCGTGATGCACGGCGCGCTGTTCGAAATGGAGTCGGGAAGCTGCCTGTCCGGTCCATGCCTGGGGCTGGGCCTGCAGCCGCTGCCGGTGCATGTCCGGCACGGCTACGTGCTGCTCGACGAGGCGGTGCCGCTGCGGGACCCGAACTGAACCCGGCTCAGCCCGCCGGGCGCTCCTGCTGTTCATCCGGCATTTCGAGCTCGGAGTAGCCATCCGCCTCGCCGCGATCAATGGCGTCGAACGGGCTGTTGCCATTGCCGGGCGCCAGGTCGAATTCGTTCTCGGTGTCTTCGGGTTCGACGTCGACCGAGCCGGTCCAGTCCTCGGGCGGTGAGGCGGCGACGATCTCCTCGTCGCGCCATTCGTCGAAATCGAGCTCTTCGATCGTGCCGTCGAAATACTGTATTTCGATCGTGGAGTCGTCGCGGTCGATCGCGACCACCTCGAAGGAATCGCCTCCGGAGCGCGCGTACCACATACCAACGACAGGTGCGGGGTTGCTCATCGTCTTGTCCTCGACGCGTCCTTGCGCTTGGTATCCTGTCCTTGGTTGTAGACCTGCGCGGCCCGGAGTTCAAGTCGCGAAACACGCGAAGACGCCATGCTCGACGAACTGGTGAAATTCTTTGTGGTCCTGCTGGTGGTAGTGGAGCCGTTGTCGCTCCTGCCCATCCTGGCAGGACTCACGGAGGGCGCGGACGACGCCTTCCGGCGACGCATGTCGTTCAAGGCCGCCGCCATCTCAACGGTGGTGTGCGTCCTGTTCGCCGTGGGCGGCACGGCTCTGCTCAAGCTGCTCGGCATCAGCGTCGACGCCTTCAAGATCGGCGGCGGCATCCTGCTGTTCATGCTCGCGATCGAAATGGTATTCGCGCGTGAATCAGGCGTGCGCTCGATCACCCCGGTCGAGGGGGAGGAAGCGCATCACCGCGTCGACATCTCGGTGTTCCCACTCGCGTTTCCGATGATCGCCGGACCCGGTGCGATCGCGACCATCCTGCTGGCGTTTGCCGCCGTGCCATTCGGTTCGGTGCAGTTCTTCGCGCAGCTTGCAGTGATCGGCGTAGTGCTCGCGTTGACGCTGGCGCTGATGCTGGTGACGGGCCCCGTCATGCGGGTCGTTGGTGTGACGGGCAGCGCCGTGCTCGGACGATTGCTCGGCGTCCTGCTCGCGGCGCTCGCGGCGCAGTTCGTGATCGACGGGGTGCGCGGGGCGATGGGGTGAGGGAAGGGGAGGAAGGGCAGGAAGGACAGGAAGGGAAATAGGGGACGCTCACCTAATATTGATTCCCCTGCCGGCGGAACGCCAGGTCCCACACGCCGTGTCCGAGCCTCTGGCCGCGCCGTTCAAAGCGCGTGAGCGGACGGCTGTCCGGCCGGTCGACGTAATCACCTGTCGCTGACTCGTTCTCCAACTCCCGGCTGCCGCCTGCCGTTGCGAGCATGTGTTCGGCATACGGCTGCCAGTCGGTCGCCATGCGCAAGACGCCGCCGGGTTTGAGCTTGCGAGTCAGCAGTTCGATGAACGCAGGCTGCACGATGCGGCGCTTGTGGTGCCGTTTTTTTGGCCACGGGTCCGGAAAATAGAGCAGCACCTCGTCGAGCGATGCGTCCGGCACCCGCTGCTGCAGGACCTGTACGGCGTCCTCGCAGATCACGCGCACGTTGCGGAGCTGCCCCGCTTCGCAGCACAGCAGCAGGTGTCCGACACCGGGCGGATGAACTTCGAGGCCGAGGTAATTGCGTTCGGCATGGTTGGATGCCAGTGCGACGAGCGACTCCCCGTTGCCGAAGCCGATTTCGAGCACCACCGGCGCGTCCCGACCGAAAGCGGCCGCGAAATCAAGCGGTTCCTCGCTGTTTTCGATGCCGAGCGCAGGCCACAGTTCGCGCCAGGCGCGCTCCTGTGCGCCGGTCATGCGGCCTGCGCGCACGACGAAGCTGCGGATCGCTCGGTGGTGCGACGTGTCGGGCGCCGTCGCTGCGGCACTGGTTCCGTTCTCGGCGACTGGCTTCGATGACGGCAAGGGTCTAGAGTTTCGCTGGCCTGGGGATTGCAATCATAAAGCCCGGCCAACGGGCGTGGAGAATAACGATGACCCAATCGGACGGACTGCTGCTGACCCGCCTCGGCGGCGACGCCAGGGTACTGTGCAAGCGCACGTGGTGGGTGTTCCTGGTCGGCGGCATCGCCAGTGTGATTTTTGGCGTGCTGGCCTTTTCGCAACCGATGACGGCCTGGCTGGTGGTCGCAGTCTTCTTCGCAGCCGCGATCCTGGTCGATGGCGCCTCCAACGTCGTCGGTTCCATCCAGAACCGGGACAAGGACGGCTGGTGGATCATGCTGCTGATCGGCGTGCTCGGAGTCGTCGGTGGCGGTTACGCGCTGCTCAATCCGCTCGTCAGCATGAAGGCGTTCATCCTGCTGGTTGCATTCGAAGCAATCATGGCCGGTGTGTTCCTCGTGATGCTCGGCTACAAGGTGCGGGCAGCGACGGCGCGCGAGTGGATTCTCTATTTTACGGGTGGGCTGTCGATCCTGTTCGGAATCCTCGTGATCGTGAACCCGAAGGTGGGCGGACTGTCCGTCATCTGGATGATCGCGTCGTGGGCGATCATCACGGGCGTGCTCAAGATCATGTTCGCCTTCAAGGTCAAGAGCCTGCCGGAGCGGATGGAGAACCGCTTCGTTTGACGCGTTCAGGCGACCTTGCCTGCGATGCGCCCACCCAGCAGGCAGCCGCCGAGGAACGTGCCCTCGAGACCGCGTTTGCCATTCATTCCGCCACCGCCGAAGCCAGCGCTCTCGCCCGCGGCAAGCAGGCCCGGAATCGGTTCGCCGGAGTGATCGAGCACGCGACATTCCAGGTCGGTCTGCAAGCCGCCCATGCTCTTGCGGCTGATGATGAACTCGCGGATCGCAATCAGCGGACCGGCCGAAGGCTCGAGGATCTGCTGGAATTTGCAGGTGCGCAGCCGATCACCGATCCAGCGGCGCGCGAACTCGATGCGACGCAGCTGGTCGTCGGTGTGGAATCGCGGGCCGAGACCGATAATGTCGTCGTAATTGGTCGCAGCCGTGCGGACCGTATCGACGTCGACCGACCCGTCGCCCGCCAGCACGTTCATCTTTTCGACGAGCGTTTCCACCGTCGGCGCGACCACGACGTCCGGACAGAATTGCGTCATCTGGTCGTAGAGCCAGTGGTTGCCCAGCACCATGTCGCGCGCGACCGCGAGACGGTTCTTGCGCCGGAACGCCGGATTGAATTCGCCGCCCGAAATCGCGAGTTCCTTGAGCATGATGCGGCGGTTCAGCAGCTGCCACGAATAGGCTCGTTCCTGCCGGCAGATCTGCCCGACGAGGTCGTGCGTGTCAAAGCCCGTGACCAGCGGCATTGGACCGATGCGCTCGCCGCGCCAGTTGAGCCACAGCGCCGATTTCGGCGGGACGAGTGACAGTCCGTGCGACGGTTTGCGCGGCTGCCAGTGATGGACGCCCGCCGCGTAATTCCATTGCCAGTCCAGGTGCGTGATGCGCGCGCCGTGCGCGGCCGCTGCGTCGTGCAGCTTGCCGTCCGCATATTTGTGCGAACCGTTCAGCAGCGTCGCGGGTGGTCGTGACCAGTCCGCGTGCCAGTTCTGTCGCACGCGTTCGAGGTTGCCGTTGATGCCGCCGCTCGCGATCACGACATTCTCGGCGTTCGCCTCGAACTCATCGTCGCTGCCTTCGAGCCGGCCGCGGCAGCCAGTCACGCGGCCGTTCGTAACGATGAGTGACTCGACGCAGTGCTCGAACCTGAGGTCGAGCCGGTCACGATTCGGGCGCGACAGCAGGTGAGCGTTCAGCACCACCTGCAATTCGTACCCGGTGCCCCAGACGATGTGCCAGCGCGGCACCGAGTTGCCCGGAGTATGCAGGCCGCGCTCCACCCACAGCGGCATCGGCATGAACTGCACGCCGATGCCGCGGAGCCAGTCGTAGATCTCTTCGTTGGCGCGATGGACGTAGGCCTCGGCCCAGGCGCGCGGCCAGTGATCGTCCGGTCCGAACTCCGCGAACGCCTGCCAGTCACGCAGGCCCTGCTGTGCGCCGTCGCGGATGCCGTAACGCTTCTGCAACGGCGTGCCGGCAAACCAGATGCCGCCGAAGCTTTCCTTCGCGAGACCGCCCATGTTCTCTTCGGTATCGCGATCGAGCAGCAGGACGCGCCGGCCCCGGCTCAACAATTCGATGGCTGCCGTCACGCCCGCAATGCCGGCGCCGACCACGATCACGTCTGCCGAGTACCGGATCATTCGACCACTCCGGGGAGGTTCGCGAGGTGCCAAGGGTAACGCACCGGTATCATTCCTCGCATGAGCAACCTCCGCAGGCCACGCGAATCGTTGTCGCTGCCCGAGGCGCGGCGGGTCGCGCTCGCAGCGCAGGGGTTTGGCCGCCAGCGCCCCGCTCGGGACATCGTAAAGGCCGACGTAGTCCGCACCGTGCGCGCGCTGGGCTTGCTGCAGATCGACTCGGTCAATGCGCTCGTCCGGTCGCACTACCTGCCGTTGTTCTCCCGGCTCGGGGCGTACGCCATGCCGCTGCTGGACGAAGCCGCCTATGGCGGGCGCCGGCGACAGGTGTTCGAGTACTGGGGTCACGAGGCGTCCCTGTTGCCGGTCGAGTGCCAGCCGTTGCTGCGCTGGCGCATGCAGCGCGCGAAGAACGGCGACGGTACCTGGGGCAATGTCGCAAGGTTCGGGCGCGACCGTGCCGTCTTCTGCGCCGAGGTGCTCGCGGAAATTCGCGATCGCGGTCCGCTCGGCGTGTCCGAGATCGGCACCGGCGATCGCCGCAAGGGCAGCTGGTGGGGCTGGAGCGAAGGCAAGATTGCGCTCGAGTGGCTGTTCTGGACCGGGCAGGTCACTACGCATTCACGGCGACGCTTCGAGCGCGTCTATGACCTGACCGAACGGGTCTTGCCGCAAGCCGTGGTCGACGCGCCGACGCCCGTGGTCGAGGACGCGCACCGCAACCTGCTGCGCATCGCGAGCCTGGCGATGGGTGTCGCGACCGAGCGGGATCTGCGCGACTACTTTCGGCTAAGCCCGGCGGACGCCAGGGCACGCGTCGCCGAGCTCGTCGAGTCGCGGGATCTAGTGCCCGTGCAGGTGGAAGGGTGGAAAGGTACCTCGTACCTGGCTGCCGGCACGAGTGTGCCTGCGCGCATCGAGGCCCGGGCCCTGTTGTCGCCGTTTGATTCACTGGTCTGGTTTCGTGACCGGCTGCAACGCCTGTTCGATTTTCACTACCGCATCGAGATTTACACGCCGGCGCACAAGCGGATCCACGGCTACTACGTCCTGCCGTTCCTGTTGCACGACGATCTCGTCGCGCGCGTGGACCTGAAGTCCGACCGCGAGGCCGGCAAGCTGCGTGTCATTGCCACTCACTACGAGCCGGACGTGGATCGGCGCGCTGTCGACGCCGGCCTGCGCGACGAACTCGACCTGCTCGCGCGCTGGCTCGGATTGCGCGCCGTCGTGCGGGGCCGGGCGAGGAAAAAATCCTGACGCTCGATCTGGATCGAAAAGCGCGCGCCCCGTGCGGCGGTTGTGTCGGCGCACTGCTGGCGTTTGTCGCAGTCGGTTGCTTGATCTCGGGGTGTGCTTCCACTCATGCAGTGCAGACCGACGCAGCCGCAACCGTACCCGCGTCAAGCGCCATTCGTGCACCCGCGGCCGAATTTGCCGATGCGAAGGCGGCGCAATCCCTCGTGCAGGCCATCGACGATCGGTTGACACTCATGCGCGACGTGGCCGCCGCAAAATGGCGGTCGGGCGCACCGATCCGTGATGGCGCGCGCGAAGCGGTCGTCCTGCAGCACGTGGCGGAACGAGCCCAGTCGCTGGGCCTGGATCCCGTGACGACGCAAGCGTTCTTTGCCGGGCAGATTGGTCTCGCTCGCGCCGTCCAGCAGCGCTGGCACGATGAATGGAAGCAGGCGGGTCGCTGCTGGCCTTGCGATGATCCCGTCGACCTGCGGGCCGCGCGCGAGCGCATCGATGTGACGAACGAACAGCAGTTCGCTGCGTTGTACCTGCTGGCGCCGTTGCGTGACGACACGGCCGTCGCCGTGATGGAGCAGATGCAAGCCACCGTTCGGCGCCACGAACTTCCAGCGGACGAAACCACGGAATTGATGACTGCCTTACGGCAGGTCGTCCGGGTCGCGGGCGGCCCGGTCCTGGACCGCGTGCGGGCGACACATGTGCTTCGCGTAGCCACCACCGGCGATTACGCTCCGTTCAGTCTCGAGGCCAATGGCCATTTGTCCGGCGCGGACATCGAGTTGGCACGCGACCTGGCCGCACATCTCGGTGCCGAGCCGGTGTTCGTCCGCACCGGCTGGCCCAGTCTGGCCAGTGACCTGCGCGATGGACGCTTCGACGTTGCACTGAGCGGCATCGGTTACACCGAGGAGCGTGCGGCGCTGGGTCTCTACTCAGCTGCCTACCACGACGGCGGCAAGACGTTGCTTGCGCGCTGCGACGACCGCGAACGATTCGACACTCCCGCCGAACTCGATCGCCCCGACGTCCGCGTGATCGTGAATCCGGGTGGGACCAACGAGCGCTACGTGCGCGAGCACGTGCATCAGGCGCAGATTCTCGTGCATATGGACAACCGCGGCGTTTTCGCAGAGATTGTGGCGGGCCGGGCCGACGTGATGGTCACCGATGACGTCGAAGCCGAGCTGCAAGCTCGCCGCCGACCCGGCCAGTTGTGCCGAACCTACCCCGGCACGTTGACTCGGGGCGAAAAGCGGATTCTGATGGCGCGCGACCCCGCACTACAGGCAATTGTGGACGAGTGGCTGGCCAAGGTGATTGCCGCTGGCGAGCCCGCGCGTGAGCTGGAACGCGCCATGCGGGCGTACGTAAGCGACGATCAGCTCCATTGAACGGGTCGAACGGCTGCAATGCTGATGAATAAGACAGGTGCCAGGATGCGGATGCGACTGATGGGATCGATGGTGGCTCTGGTGTGCGGCCTGGCGTCGACGGCGCACGCTGCGGCACCGGACAACGTCCGAGCTGATGCGCGCGTCATCCTGGACAAGATCATCTCCATGCCGAGTTCCGCTGGACTCGGCCAGGTTCCGGCAGTCGCCATGTACCTGGCGGATCGCTTCCGGGCGGCCGGCTTTCCCGAAGACGACATACACATCCTGCCCTCGGGTGACACGGCGTCGCTCGTGGTGCGTTATCGCGGCAGCGGTACGGGCGGCAAGCCGATCCTGCTGCTCGCGCACATGGACGTCGTCACGGCGAAGCCAGAGGACTGGGAACGCGATCCGTTCAAGCTCGTCGAGGAGAACGGCTATTTCTTCGGGCGTGGCACGATGGACGTCAAGGGCGAAATTGCCCTCATTTCAGCCACGTTCCTGCGGCTCAAGGCCGAGCAGTTCGTGCCCACGCGGGACTTGATCATCGCCTTCTCCGGTGACGAAGAGACGCAGATGGCTACTGCGCGCGAACTCGCGACCAAATACCGTGCGTTGACCGATGCCGAATTTGCACTGAATGGCGATGGGGGTGGCGGCACCCTCGACGACGAGACGGGCAAGCCGCTGTTCTATGCGGTGCAAGGCGCCGAGAAGTCCTACGCGAGCTTTGCGCTCACGGCACGCAACCCGGGTGGACACAGTTCACAGCCGCGGCCCGACAATGCCATCTATGAGCTTGCCGATGCGCTCAAGTCAGTGCAGGGCTACTCGTTCCCGGTGATGTGGAACGAGTGGACGATTGGCAGCTTCAAGGCGACGGCCCCCGTCACGCCCGGCGAGTTGGGCCAGGCAATGGCAAAGTTCGCGGCTCACCCGGGCGATGCCGAGGCCGCGGCAGTCCTGGCGAAGAACCCGGCCATGATCGGGCGCACCCGCACCACTTGTGTCGCGACTTTGCTCAGTGGAGGTCACGCCGACAACGCCTTGCCCCAGTCAGCGACTGCCACGGTCAATTGCCGCATTTTCCCCGGCACCACCGTCGCCGAAGTGCGCGACTCGCTGCAGCGGGTCGTCGGTGAAACGATCGAAGTGAAGGTGCTGGGCGAGCCGCACGCGAGCCCGCCATCTCCGCTGCGAAGTGACGTTCTGGCAGCCGTGACCAAGGCGGTCCGGGCGGGCCATCCTGGCGTACCGATCGTGCCGGACATGGCTCCCTACGCCACCGACGGCTCCATCTTCCGTGGTGCAGGCATTCCAACCTACGGCGTCAGCAGTATTTTTATGCAAGAAAAAGACGAGTTCGCGCACGGATTGAACGAGCGCCTACCGGTTGCGGCGTTTTACGCCGGGTTGGACCACTGGTACGTACTGCTCACTACGCTCGCTGGCACGAAATAGCGGTTTCAGGTAGACTTCCGCCACAGTTTGCCGCCGCGCAGTCCGGTCTGCGCACGAGAGTCTTCAGCGCTTCCCTCCATGGGAATGCCTATGCGGCCCCTCCTGCAGACTGATCGAAGTCTGCATTTCGCTGCTCGATTCATCAAAGTTACGGCGCCAGTCCGGTTCCTGGCCGTTAATTGGGGACGTGCACCTATTTCCACTGGAAATAGGTGCACGTCCCCAATTAACGGCCAGGGCAGGCGCCCGGAAAAGTTATTTAATGTCATTCGAAAACTTCGGTCTCCAGGCCGAACTCGTGCGTGCAGTCCAGGAAATGGGTTACACGCAGCCCACCCCCATCCAGTCGCGCGGTATCCCCGCGGTGCTCGAAGGTCGTGACCTGCTCGCCGCCGCCCAGACGGGCACTGGCAAGACGGCCGCCTTTGCGCTGCCGTTGCTGCAGAAGCTGCACGAAGACCAGCCGAACCCGCGTGGCTCGCGTTCGCCTCGTGCACTCGTGCTCGTTCCGACCCGTGAACTCGCGGCGCAGGTGCAGCAGTCCATCGCCGATCTCGGTACCCACCTGCGCCAGCAGTCGGCGCTGATCTTCGGCGGCGTCAGCCCGCGCCCGCAGATCGACCTGCTGCGTCGCGGCGTCGACATCGTCGTCGCCACGCCGGGCCGCCTGCTCGATCACGCGAACGAACGCAACATCGACCTGCGCAGCGTGCGTTACCTGATCCTCGACGAAGCCGATCGCATGCTCGACATGGGTTTCATCCGCGACATCCGTCGCGTGCTCGCGATGCTGCCCCCGAACCGCCAGAACATGTTGTTCTCAGCGACGTTCTCGGACGACATCCGCGGACTTGCAAACGGCTTGCTGCGCAACCCGCTCACGATCGAAGTCGCGCCACGCAATGCACCGACCGAGCTGGTCGATCACCGCGTGCACCTGGTCTCGCAGGGCGAGAAGCGCGCCGTGCTGAGTCACCTGCTGAAGTCCGGCCCCAATGCGCAGACGCTCGTCTTCACCCGCACCAAGCACGGCGCCAATCGCCTGGCCGAGCAGTTGATACACGACGGCCTGCAGTGTGCCGCGATCCATGGCAACAAGTCGCAAAGCGCACGCACGCGCGCGCTCGAAGACTTCAAGGAATACAAGGTGCAGGTGCTGGTCGCGACGGACATTGCCGCGCGCGGTCTCGACATCACCGAGCTGCCGCAGGTCGTGAACTACGAACTGCCGCACGTGCCGGAAGACTACGTGCACCGTATCGGCCGCACGGGTCGTGCCGGTTCCACGGGCCAGGCGTTGTCGCTGGTCTCGGACGACGAGCGTGATCGCCTCCGGGCGATCGAGCGTGTGCTCGGCCGCAAGATCAACGTGCTGCCGCTCGACCGCACGCAGATTCCGCGTCCATCGGGTGAAGGCAAGACACGTGAACCGCGTCACGTCGATCCTCGTGCCCAGCAGCAGCGTCACGCCAAGCCGCAGGGCCAGCGTCATCACCAGGGCACCGGCGGGCAGGCGCATGGCCGGCCGGGCGGTGGCGCCCGTCGCGCCAAACCCAGGAGCTACGGCTCGCAGGCGTAAACCAAGTTGAGGCCCGGCACAGTCCGGGCCTCAAACTTTCTGAGCGGATACCTTGGCTTGACGCACCGGTGGGTGCGATAGCGAACGGAGCCAGGAGGCGCGAAGTCGCAAGCTGAATCCCACATTCGATGGGAACCAGCATGCAACATCCACCCGCACAGACCGATCTCGCTGCCATGCGCATCCGCGCCCGCGCCCGCATCGATGAAGGCGCCGTCACCGCGGGCTACACGGCGGATCGCAGCGCCGTGCTCCAGATGCTGAACGATTCGCTGGCCACGGAACTGGTCTGCGTCCTGCGCTATCGCCGTCATCACTTCATGGCGCGCGGCATCCATTCGCAGAGCGTTGCCCAGGAGTTCCTCGTTCATTCGAACGAAGAGCAGGGGCACGTCGACCTGATCGCCGCGCGGATCGTGCAGCTTGGAGGCGAGCCGGACTTCGCGCCGGACGGCCTTTCCCGCCGCAGCCACGCGGAATACATCGCCGGCGATTCGCTCGCGGGGATGATCAAGGAGGACCTGGTGGCCGAGCGCATTGCGATCGACAGCTACCGCGAATTCATCCAATACCTTGGTGACAAGGACCCGACCACGCGCCGCATGCTCGAAGAGATCATGGCAGTGGAAGAAGAACACGCCGACGAGCTCGCTGACCTGCTGGTCGCCTTCCCGTCATGACCGCCACCGCTGGCCACTCATCAATCAATGCCTCAAGGAGCAAGACTATGGAACGTATGGACATGGGCAACGGACAGATCGTGCAGGACCTGAAAGCCGTCGTCAGCGATGCGGAAGCGTTGATGCATGCCACTGCTGGCGATGTCAGCGAGCGAGCTGTCAAAGCCCGCACGCGCGCCGAGGAGTCGCTGCGTCACGCCCGGACTCGCGTCATCGAGATGGAACAGCAGATGATGGAGCGAGCAAAGGCCGCCGCGCACGCAACCAACGGCTATGTTCACGAAAAGCCCTGGCCGTCGATCGGCGTTGCAGCCGGCATCGCGTTCGTCGCGGGACTACTGGTCGGCCGGCGCTAGGCAACGGCAACAATGGACATGCCCCTGGTCCGCCATGAGGAAACACCCGGGCGAACGCCCGGCGGCCTGTTCGAGTCCGTACGGACGTTGCTCGGGACGCTGGTCGCGATGGCGCGGACACGAGCCGAGCTGTTCGGCAACGAACTCGAGCAGGAAGTCCGTCGAATCGTCGGGATGCTCGTCCGAGCCATGATCGTACTGGCGCTCGCGAGCCTTGCGTTGCTGTTTGCCGCGTTGACGATCGTGGCATCCGTCTGGGAGACGCATCGCATCGCGGCGACCGCGCTGGTGGCCGTGGGCTTCGTCATCCTTGCGGTGGTTGCGTACATCGTGATTGCGCGCCACGGGCAACGAACGACGCGACTGCTCGCCGCGACACTCGGCGAACTCGAGCGTGACTTGGAGCAACTCAGTCCGCGCGCGCCATGAGCCGCAGCGAGTCACTCGCCCCGCGACGGGCCGAGCTCATCGCGCTGTGCGGTTCGCAGCGTCGCGACCTGGCCATCACGGTCGACGATGTCGGGCGATCGCTCTGGGTCGTCGATGCCGCGGTCGTTGCTTCGCGGCGAGCGGCCGCACATCCAGCGCTGCTGGTGGGCTTCGTCGTCGTGGCGGCCGTCGTGCTGCGGCCCAGTCGCATCGTTCGGTTGCTCACGTGGGGATTGCCCGCCGTCCTTTCTGGTCGACGCGTGGCAACCCTGTGGCTGCATCGGCGACACCACGGGCGTGAACCGCTCGATAACTGACGTCTCAGTGCGTATCGAAGCGGTAGGCGTCCATCGACAGCGCCGCGCCTTCCATGCCCGCGTAAATCCGGCTCGATTTCACCTCGGACCCGGCTGCTCCCAGCGCCACGTACAACGGCAGGAAGTGTTCCTCCGTCGGATGCGCACGCGCGGCTTCAGGCGCCTGTTCGCGGTACGCCAGCAGTGCCGCTTCGTCGTCGCACGCCAGGTGACTTTCCAGCCACTGGGAAAACTCGGACACATACGGCAGCGGCTGCAATAAGTCACGGCTCGTCACCCAGTCACGCAAGTTGTGAGTGACATGTCCCGAGCCGATCACAAGCACGTCACGCTCCGCGAGCAGCTGCAGTGCACGCCCCATCTGCAGATGATGCGGGGTGCCGAGTCCCGGCTGTACCGACAGCTGCACGACGGGCACATCGACAGCCGGGTACATCCAGCGCAGCGGCATCCACGCACCGTGGTCGATGCCACGACAGCCGTTGATCGATGAAGTGATCCCCGCCTCGCGCAGTAAGGCCGCGGCTTCCTCGGCGAGTGCGGGCGAGCCCGGTGCGTCGTAGCGCAGCTTGTACAGCGGTTCGGGAAACCCGCCGAAGTCATGGATCGTCTTCAGTTGGGCGCCGCCCGTCAGCATCGGCAACGACGTTTCCCAGTGTGCCGACACCATCAGGATTGCCCGTGGTTTCGGCAGCGAGTCCGCGATCGCTCGCCAGGCCCTGCCTGCGGCGCCTGGATCAAGCGCGTGC
>JAABQQ010000240.1 GCA_011391405.1 Gammaproteobacteria bacterium | reverse complement strand
CCCCTGGCTGCGCCTGAACGACCAGTCCCTGGTTCAGCTCGGACACGGTCGTTACCAGCAGCGCATCCAGGCAACCGTCACCGGCCGCACGTCGCACATCGCGGTCGAGCTCGCGAGCGACAAAGAAGAGACCAACAAGATTCTCGCGACTCTGGGCCTGCCCGTGCCGCAGCAGGAACTGGTGCAGACCGACGGCCAGGCGGCCCGCGCCGCGCGGCGCATCGGCTACCCGGTCGTGACCAAGCCGTACAATGGCAATCACGGCCGCGGCATTTCCATCAAGCTCATGACGGAAGACGAGGTCGTGCAGGGTTTCCGGATGGCGAAGGAGCATTCGCGCTCGGTGATCGTCGAGACCTACCTCGAAGGCGACGACCACCGCCTGCTGGTCGTGAACGGCGAACTCATTGCGGCCACGCGCCGCACGCCGGGTCACGTCGTCGGCGACGGCGTCAAGAACATCGTCGACCTGATCGATGTCGTGAACCAGGACCCGCGCCGCGGCGTCGGTCATGAGAAGGTCCTGACGCGTCTCGAGCTCGACGCGCAGGCGCTCAAGATGCTGGAGCAGGTCGGCATGATGCCGGAGTCGATCCCGGTGCCGGGCCAGATCGTCTACCTGCGCTCCACCGCGAACCTGTCGACGGGCGGGACGGCGACGGACGTCACCGACGTCATCCATCCGGACAATCGCGAAATGGCGGTGCGCGCCGTGCAGGCCGTGGGCCTCGACGTCGGCGGCGTCGACTTTCTTTCGACGGACATCACCGAGAGCTATCGCAAGATCGGCGGCGGCATCTGCGAAGTGAACGCAGCGCCGGGTTTCCGCATGCACGTGGCACCGAGCGAAGGCACGCCGCGTGATGCCGCGGGCCCAGTCATCGACATGCTGTTCCCCACGGGCTCGCCGACGCGGGTGCCGATCGCGGCGCTGACTGGCACCAACGGCAAGACGACCACGGCGCGCATGCTCGCGCACATCACCAAGATGGCGGGCTACACGCCGGGACTCACCACGACCGACGGCGTCTACATCGACGGCCAGCGCACGGTGCAGGGCGACATGACCGGGCCGGTGTCTGCGCGCATGGTGCTCGCCGATCCGCAGATCGACATCGCGATTCTCGAAACCGCGCGTGGCGGCCTGCTGCGTGCTGGCATGGGCGTGCCCGAAGTGAACGTCGGCGCCGTGCTCAACGTGCAGTCGGATCACCTTGGCCTCAAGGGCATCGACACGCTCGATCAGCTGGCCGACGTGAAGCGCGTCGTGATCGAAGTGGCGAAGGATTGTGCGGTGCTGAACGCCGACGATCCGCTCGTGCTCAAGATGTCGGGTTACACCGAGGCCAGGAGCATCTGCTACGTCACCGTGAACCCGCAGCACGGACTGGTGCGCGAGCACATCCGTGCGGGCGGCCGCGCCTGCGCGCTCGAGGCCGGCGTCAACGGCCAGATGATCACGCTGTACGACCGCAGCAGCCACATTCCGCTGGTGTGGACGCACCTGATTCCGGCGACGCTCGAAGGCCGCGCGATGCACAACGTGCAGAACGCGATGTTCGCTGCGGCGATGGCGTATTCACTCGGCGTCAAGCTCGATGCCATCCGCCACGGCCTGCGCACGTTCGACTCGACGTTCTTCCAGGCGCCGGGCCGCATGAACGTGTTCAACGAACACCCGTTCAAGGTGCTGTTCGACTACGGTCACAATGCACACGCGGTCGCAGCGATGGCTGACCTGGCACAGCGACTGGACGTCACGGGTCGACGCATCGTCGTGCTTGCCGGCCCCGGCGACCGTCGCGATGAGGACCTGCGTGCGATCGCCGATGCCGTCGCTGGTCGCTTCGATCACTACATCTGCCGGCGCGACGACAGCCTGCGCGAACGCGCTCCGGACGAAGTGCCAAAACTGCAGGCCGCGCAGCTGCAGTCGCGTGGTGTCCCGGCGTCGGCGATCTCGATCATTCCGGACGAGCAGGAAGCGATCGAGGCCGCGCTCAACATGGGCCAGCCGGGCGACCTGCTGCTGATCTTCGCCGATGCGCTGATCCGGTCGTGGAAGCAGATCACCAAGTACAAGTCCGCCACCTCACCCGCATCCAGCACCTCACCTGCTGCAGCAGGCGCTGCCGTACGCGGTGCGGGTGAGGACTCCGCGGCGCCTGCCTCAGGCATCGGCGGTTTCATGGCGAGTGGCGCCTCCCCTCTCATTACCTCTCCCGCTTCAGCGGAAGAGGTCGCGCAGAGCGCGGGAGAGGGCAAACGCAAGCCCTCACGCCAACCCGCTCCTGCTGAAGCGGAAGAGGGGACCGGCGCACACGAAGCCGGCGAACTGACCGAACAGCTCATGCCCGGGGTCATTCGCGACGAGCGCGGCGTCTGGATCGCGCCGGAGACGGAAGACTGAACGCCGCGCACACCTTGCCACTCGACGATTCGCGTCGCCTGATGGGCGGGAACCTGTTCTTCGCTGGCACCGGTGCGGTGCTGGAAACGGTCGGCGTCGAAATCGACGACGCGCTGTTGTCCGGCTGGCACGTGCGCGTCGAGCGTGCGCGTCGACACCTTGGCTGGGACAGGGCCTCACCGGACTCGCCGCTTGCCCCTGCCATCGTTGCACGCCGGCATGCCACGGGTGCGTCGCTCGCGCTGCAGGCGCCCATCGACCAGCTCTTTACCGCGACCGAACTCAACGAGTGGGCGCTCTGCGCAACGGTGTTCGCGCGTGATCCGGTTCGCTGGGTCAACGTCACCGTTGACCTGCTCGCGGATTATCTCGAGGACGCCAACGATCCGGCTGACGTGATTCCGCCGGTACTGGAAGAACACGCCGCACTGGCCAGACTGGCCGTGCGCGCCGCAAGTGAACGGCGACCTGACGTCGTCTTGCTGATCGATGCCGCGAAAACGCATCGCGTCGGTCACTTGCTCGACGAAACGACGCTGACACTCGGCGCTGGCAAGGGCGGTCAAAGCTGGGCGCTCGATGGTTTACCTGCCATCGAGGAAGTACCGTGGGATTCGCTGCGCACCATCCCGATCGCAGCCATCACCGGATCGAACGGCAAAACCACCACGGTGCGACTCGTAGCTGCCTGCGCGCGTGCCCGGGGCTGGTGCGACGGCTTCAATTGCACGGACGGCGTCTTCATCGACCGCAAGGCGGTGGCATCGGGCGATTATTCCGGCCCGGCAGGAACTCGTCTCGTGCTGCGCAACACGAGCGTGGACGCGGCAGTCATCGAGACGGCCCGCGGCGGCATCCTGCGTCGGGGTCTCGCCGTAGATCGTGCGGACGTGGCCATCGTCACCAACATCAGTCCCGATCATTTCGGCGAGTACGGCATCGACGACCTCGACGGTCTCGCGGACGTAAAGCTCAGCATCGCCCACCTGCTCGACCGCGAGGGGCTGCTGGTGCTGAATGCCGATGACGCACTGCTCTGTGCCAAGAGCGGCGTGCTCCGGCAACGACTGGGCTGGCAGCCAGCGCTCGGCTGGTTTGCGCGCAGTTATGATCATCCGGCACTGGTGCAGCATCGTGCCCTGCCAGGTGCGACGTCCGGCGTGCGCGCTGGACACCTGTGGCTGTCGTCAGGCAACCGCGAACACGACCTGGGCGCCATCAACGACATGCCGCTGACGGTCGCTGGAACCGCAACCTACAACGTCGAGAATCTCGCGGGCGCGGCGCTTGTCGCAACGAAACTCGGTGTGCCGCCGGTGACCATCGCGCAGGTGTTTGCGGCATTTGGTCGCGACCTTGCCGACAACGCAGGGCGACTCATGCGCTTCGACATCGGCGGTGTGAAGATCATCGTCGATTACGCCCACAATCCGGACGGCTTGCGCGGCGTGATGCGCGTGGCGCAGCAATTGCGCGCACCGGACGGACGCATCGGCATGCTGCTCGGCCATGCGGGGAACCGGCTGAACGCCGACATCGAGGAACTCGCCCTCGTTGCGACGGAGTTCGGTCCCGACCTGATCGTGGTGAAAGAAGACGAAGGCCATTTACGCGGGCGGCAGCCTGGCGAGGTGCCCGCGATCATTCAGAACGCGCTGCTGCAAACCGGGATGCCACTCGCCGCCGTGCCAATCTGTCCGTCGGAAGTCGATGCGGCGCTGATGGCGCTCGAATGGGCGCGCCCCGGAGATGCGCTGGTGCTGCTCATTCACTCGAGTCCAGCCCGCGCGCGCATGCTGGAAATCCTGCAGGGCCGGCGCGAAGCCTAGAGCCGTCTGGCACCCTTCAGCGCTGGCCAGGGCCGGATGTGGCCGCCGATCAGCGTGAGCTCTTCAGCCAGCTCGCCGAGCGCCAGCAACGCGCGCGTCGCGCCAGCGCGCGTGCAGAGACTCGAAACGGTTCGCCATGCGTCGCCGAACAGGCCAGCCTGGAGGCAGGCGATGGCATGCAGTGTCGACGCTTCCATCGCGTTGATGCGCCAGCAACCCATCCGCGATGCCGGTGACGACGGCAGTGGCGCGCCGTGGACGATGGCGACATAGCTGCGAAAGACCGACGACACCGTGCTCAGCCCGGCGCGATCGAACGATTCCTGCAGGCAATCCAGCGCGAAGTCCGGGTCGTCGTGCACCGACGACTCCCAGCGGATGGCCCACACGAGGAAGCGCTCGGCCCCTGTCAGGTCGCAGACGCTGAGACCCTCGCAACCTTTGAGGTCATCGAGGGAGGCGGACCCTGCGGGGGGTGACGCGTCGAAGGTCATGTCGAATCATTCCTGCAAATGCGAATGATTCTTATCATGATCTAATAGACTCTCAAGCACAAGCCTGCCGCTCCCGGATGTGCTCCCGTCACTGCGGGTGGGAAACCTTCCAGTCCATGGCACGTCGCACCCGTCGCTCGACCGAGGGGTGCGTGTAGAACAACACCTCCTCCAGCTTGTCCGGCCTCGGATTCCGATATTCGGCGGTCTTCACCAACGCGGTCGCCAGTGCGTCCGGCAGGTTCACCGTCTCGAGCGAATACTGATCGGCCTCGTTCTCGCCCTTGCGAATCGTGCCGTTCAAGAGCGGCTGCGCAAAAAGCAGGAACAACGACACCATGAACACCAGCACCGGCAGCCCCGTGGGGTCGCCGATCGACGCGCTGCTGCCGAACGCGCGCGCGAACCATGGAAACGTACGGTCCGCAACAAAGAAGAACAGCACCGACAGCACCGACAGCAGGATCACCGTGCGCCAGACATGCCCGAGCACGTAATGCCCGATCTCGTGACCCGTGACGGCCTTCACTTCATCGAGCGATGCGCCCTTGAACGCAATGTCGGAAATCGCGATGCGTGCCGAGCCTGCGATGCCCGAGACATTGGCGGTGAAGTTGTTCGACTGGCGTGATCCATCGTAAACGAACAGTCGGTCTTCGGGCACGCCGGCCTGCTTCGCCATCACGACGAGCGCATCCCGTACGTCACCCGCAGGCACCGGCTCGTAGTCGTTGAACAGCGGTTCGATGAAGACCGGACCCGCCAGCAGAAAGATCGACAGCGCAACCGCCGTGAGTCCGCCCGACCACACCCACCAGAACCTGCCGGCTCGGCGCATCAGCGCGTACACACCGACGAAGAACAACCCGATGAGGACCGCGAAGATGGCAACGCTGAGCGCTGCCTGACCGAGGAAGTCGCCGATCGGCTGACTGGTGCGGCCGTAGCTGAGCTCGCGCCACCACTCCTCATACAGCGACCAGGGGAGCGAAATCAGGTTCGCAACGAGAAAGTACGTCGCGGCAATCACGAACGCCTTGAGGTTGAACCGGCGGGCGCCGAGCTTCGGGCTGATGCGATCGAGAATTCCTGAGCGCACGATCAGCCACGCGACCAGCGCCGAAACCAGCAGGTTCCAGAGCAGCAGCCAGTGCCCACCCGTCGTGTAGGCCGCCGCTTTTGCCAGCGCATCCGCGCCGAGAGAGTCGATGTACGCGGCTGTTGCGGCTTGTGGGTCAAAGGACAAGATTACACCTGCATGCAGTGGCAGACGTTAAGGACCGGTTCGACTCACGACGGCGCATGAACCCGGTCATGCTCACTGTACCTCCACGAGCATCGTACCGAGTCGGTCGAAGCGGCAGAGCTTCAGGGCATCGCCCCTGTCAAGGCTCCTCGGCCCCGAGGGTCGTGAGCAGCCGGCGCGCGCCCGCCTCGACCTGGTCCATCATCACGGCGAAGCCATCGGTCTCGCCGAAGTACGGGTCGGGCACCTCGCGGTCACCGAGGAAGAGTTCGATGCGCACCGCGCTGCCGGCCGGACGCCGCTCCTCGAGCTGACGCAGGTTGTCGCGGTCCATGGCCAGGATGAGGTCGGTCGTGGCGAAATCCTCCGCGCCGATCTCACGACAGCGGAAGGCACCGAGGTCGTAGCCGCGCGCTTCGCAGGCGGCGATCGTGCGCGGGTCGGCCGTATCGCCGGCGTGCTTGTCCTTCAGGCCGGCAGAACCGAAAGTCATCTGTTTGCCCAGCCCTGCTCGCTGCGCCAGCGCGCGGCAGACCGCCTCGGCTGCCGGCGACCGGCAATAATTTCCCGCGTCCACGATCAGGATCCTCATCGCCGCCCTCCGTTGTTTGTCTCACATGCAGCCACTGCCGCGTCGAGCCGCTTAAGCCAATCGGCCCCGTAACGCCGCTCATACCAGTCGCGCAACCCGCGCGTAGCGTCACGGAACGCCTCGCGCTGCTCCGGCGTAACCTCGTCGACGACGCCACCCGAGGCCCGAAAGGCTGCGAATGCCGGCCCCTGGCGCGCCGCAGCCGCCTCGCGAGTCGCGATGGCGAGCACGCGAAACCCTTCGGCCACGATGGGCTTCAGGTCCGCTGGCAACGCCTGCCACTGCCGTTCCGAGTACCACCACATGGCGCCCATGTAACTATGGCGGTCGACGAACAGGAACCGCACGTGCTCGTGCAGTTTCATCCCGACCACGTCCTGCACGCTGTTCTTCGTGCCGTCGAGCAACCCGGCGGAAAGCGCGTAGTAGACCTCCGACCACGGCAGCGGCGTCGGGCTTGCGCCGAGCAAGCGCACCATCTCCTGCTCGAGAGCGGACGGCAGCGTGCGGATGCGCAGCCGCGCGAGGTCCGCGGGCGACTGGATGCGCTGCCGCGTCGTGGCGAAGCTGCGCCAGCCGCCCGTGTTGCCGACGGCCATCAGTCGCAGGCCCAGCCCCTGCTCCAGGATAGCGTCGCCCATCTGCGCGAGCAGCGGCCCATCCATGACGCATTCCGCGACTGCGTCATCGGCGAACGTGTACGGCAGGTCGAGCGCCTGCGCTGGGCCGAACAGCGCCGCGAGTCCGCCAAACGTCGTCTGGTGCATCTCCAGCATGCCGCCCTGCAGGGCCTCGATGCATTCGCGCTCGCTGCCGCAGTACTGGCCGGAGGGAAAGACCTGCACAGCCACGCGACTGCCGGCCGCCGCCTCGACGCTTTGCTTGAACGCCATGGCACCCACGTAGTCCTCGTCGTCGTTCGAGGCCAGGAACGCGATCCGGATCGTGACCTCGGCGCGCTCGGCCCGCGCTAGAAATGCGCCGACCGCGCAGACCGCCAGGATCACGGCGAGCAGCACGCGCATGACCAGCGGGTTGCTCACTGGATCAGGCCAAGCCAGCGCGGCAGCGCGAGAGTCAGCGGCGGAAAATACGTGATCAGGAACAGCACCCCGATTTCGACGGCGAGGAACGGCAGCATGGCTCGCACGATGCTCTCGACACGCACGCCTGCAACCGACGAGGTCACGAACAGCACCAGCCCCATTGGCGGCGTCGCGAGCCCGAGCGTCAGGTTGACGCACATCACAATGGCGAAGTGCACCGGGTGCACGCCCATCTCGACGAAGATCGGCGCGAGCACCGGTCCGAGGATCAGGATGGCGGGGCCCGCGTCGAGGAACATGCCGATCAGCAGCAGCAGCAGGTTCACGATCAGCAGCAGCAGCGAAGTATTCTCGGTGATGCCGAGCATCGCGCTCGCAATGCCCTCGGCCATGCCGGAGACCGTGACGAGCCACGCGAACGTCACCGCCGCGCCGACCAGCATCAGGATCACGCCGGACTGCATCGCCGTCGCGACGAAGATACGCCTCATCTCCGCAAAACCGACGGTGCGCAGCACGAAGGGCGCCACGATGATCGCGTAGCCCGCCGCGACCGCGGCTGCCTCGGTGGCCGTGAAGAACCCGGACAGCATGCCGCCAAGCAGGATCACCGGCATGACGAGTGCGAGCGCGGCCTTGCGGAAGGCCTGGCCACGCTCCCGCCAGGTTGCCCGGCGTGAGGCGACGGGCAGGTCGTTGCGTGTCGCCAGGACCCGGGTGGTGAGCATCAGCCCGAGCCCGATCATGACCCCGGGCACGACGCCCGCCGCGAACAGCGCGCCGATCGACACGTTCATCACGAAGCCGTAGAGCACCATGATGCCGGACGGAGGGATGATCGGCCCGATCACGGCCGCCGCCGCCGTGACGGCCGCCGCGAAGCTGCGCTTATAGCCGTTCTGCTCCATCGCGGGCACCAGCATCTTGCCGATGGCCGAGGCGTCGGCGACCGCCGAGCCGGAGATCCCCGCGAACAGCATCGAGGAGAGGATGTTCACCTGTGCGAGCCCGCCGCGCACGTGGCCGATCAGCGACTGGCTGAAGTTGACAATTGAGCGGGTGATGCCGCCCGAGTTCATCAACTCGCCCGCCAGGATGAAGAACGGCACCGCCAGCAGGGGGAAGCTGTCCACTCCGTTGTAGAAGCGTGACAGCAGCGTGGCGAAGAACTGCCGCTGGTCGTCGAGGACGAGGCTCAGGCCCGGGCCGATCAGCAGCGCGAAGACGACCGGCGTGCCGAGCGCGAGCAGCGCGATGAAAATCCAGAAGAAGGCCGTGGACACGGCCCTCAGTCCACGATGACGGCGGGCATCGCGCCTTCCATGACGATGCCCGACGGCGCCCCAGCCAGGTGCAGCAGCAGGCGCGTGAGCAGTTCGAGGCCGACGAGGATCAGCATGGCGAACACTGCGGGCACCACCGCGTAGATCCAGGCCATCTTGACGCCGAGCGTGCTGGCCATGATCTCCAGGCCGCGCGCCCAGAACGCGAAGCTCTCGACGAAGAGCACGCCGAGGATCCACAAAATCAGCAGGTTCAGCAGCAGGCTCGTAAACACCAGCAGCCGCGGTGGCAGCGCTTCGGCAAAAGAGACGATCGCGACATGGGCGCCGTGGCGATAAGCAAAGGGCGCCGTCAGCAACACCGACCACACCAGCGCGACCCGCGCGAGTTCCTCTGCCCAGTCGAGCGAATAATGGAACAGGCCGCGGGAAACGATCTGCGCAAGCGCGAGTGCCAGCATCACGGCAAGCAGCGTTGCGGCCAGGTTTCGCCCCGCGACCGACAGCGGTCCGTTGAGACGCCCCAACACAACCGCCACGCTCAGCAGCAGCGACTTCATGCCCCCGACACCGCTTGCCTCACGATCCACGATGACAGCTCAGGCCGCCCGGAGGCGGCCTGTGCCGGATTATGCGGCAGGCCGGGCCCGGAGGGCTCGGCCATCGCCACGGTCAGCGCGTCCCGCCGAAGTTCGCCCGGAACTGCACGCCGAAATAGCGATCCGCATCGCGCGGGATCTGCAGGCGCGGCGCATTACCGGGGCCGCCCCGCGTCACGAGGGCGGCGAAGCTCTCGTCCGTCACGTTGCGGCCGACGAAAGTGACGCGGTAGCGATCATCCTTGTCCGCAATGGCGACCGTGAGATCGAGCGTCGTGTAGGACGGGATCAGCGTGATCGCCGGCTCGTTCAGGTCCGAGTACTGGTCATCCGTGTACACGAGCAGCAGACCCGGCACGACGTCGACAGCTTCGAACTCCATCCGGTAGTCGCCCGCGAGCGTCGCCTTCCACTCCGGGGCCAGCGGCAGCTTGGTGCCGTTGCGGACGGTCGGAGTCGACCCCGGCGGCGTGAAGAACGCGTCGACCACCGCATCGGTGTAGGCGATGCCGCCGCTCACCGACAGGTTGTCGATCGGACGGGCCATGAAGTCGAGTTCGAGGCCTTCGGTCGTGACGTCGCCCGCGTTGGTCAGCGTCGTGATCAGCACACTGTTGAGGAACAGGAAGTTGTTGGCCTGGAAATTCTCGTACTTGGCGTAGAACGCGGCCGCATTCAGGATCACGCGGCCGTCGGCAAGCGTCGACTTCACGCCGAGTTCGAAGGAATCGGCGGTCTCGGCGTCGATGACCTCGGCGTTGTTCGCCGTCATGTTGAAAAAGACGTTGTAGGCGGGGCCCTTGTAGCCGCGGGAGTAGGTCGCGTAGCCGACGAGGTCGTCGGTGAAATCGAACTGCGCGCCGGCGCGCCCGGAGAACTCGTCGGAACTGTTGCTGCCCGAGAGCCGCGCCGTCCCGCCGCCCGCCTGGTTGCGGATGCCCGGTCCCGGAATCGGCGAGAAGTTGTAAAGATGGTCGAAGCTCAGGTCGTCGTAGGTCCAGCGCACGCCGGCAATCAGGCGCCAGCGCTCCGCCACGTTGAACGTGCCGTCGGCGAAGGCGGCGAAGTTGTCGAAGTCCGCGCCGAAATCGGCGTTCGCGGACGGCGCCTCGATCACGGAGGCAGCCGGCGTGCACGGCTGCAGGCCGGTGGCGTCGGCCGGCAGCGTGCTGGACCGGCAGACCTGCGTATCACGCTGGAAATACCGGTCGGCGCTCGTCTTGGCGTAATAAAGCCCGGCGACGTAGTCGACGAATTCCCCACCCGGCGAGGCGATGCGCAGTTCCTGCGAGAAGGTGTCCTGGGTCTGCGGGCCGTAGTCATGCAGCTGGTTGATGCCGACGTAGGCCGGGCCGGCGTCGAGCCAGTCGCCTTCGCGGATCTCGGTCGAGTCCCATGTGCGGTAGGCGGTGATCGACGTGAGCGTGTAGTCGCCGATGCTGATGTCGGCCTGCGCCGAGAGACCCCAGGCTTCCTCCTCGGAACTCATGACGAGGTTCTGGCGGACCTTGCGGCTCTCGTCGCCCTTGGCGTAGTCGGTGCCGGCGAGCAGCGACCCGAGCGCAGCCGCCTGCGCGCCGGTGGGCGCTCCGCCAATCACCTCGACGCAGCAGTTGTCGTCCGACTTGCGGTAGTCGCCGATGAACGTGAGCTCGATGTCGTCGGTCGGCTCGGCGACCCAGATCGAGCGGATGCCCCAGCGGTCGTAGCCATTGAGCTTGCCGCCGGCATTGGTGTCGCTGATGTTGTCGATGTAGCCGTCGAAATTGCCCCAGGTCGCCGTCGTGCGTCCGCGCAAGCGGTCCGAGACCGGCGTGTCGACCGCCGCCTTCAGGCGGATCTCGTCGTCCTCGTACCAACTCAGGTCGGCGTAGCCGCCGAACTCCTTGCCCGGGCGCTTCGACACCACGTTGACCACGCCGGCCGACGAATTCTTGCCGAACAGCGTGCCCTGTGGGCCGCGCAGCACCTCGACGCGCTCGACGTCGTAGAAGTCGCCGAAGGCCTCGCCTGCGGACGACAGCACGACCCCGTCGAGCACGAAGCCCACGCTGGGCTGCGCCGCGATCGCGAAGTTGATCGTGCCGACGCCGCGCAGGAACAGCGACTGGTTGAGCTGCGTGTTCGTCTTGCGGACGTTGAGCGATGGCACGAGCTGGCGCAGCGACTCCGCGTTGAACCCGCCGGTCGAGTCGAGCGCGCTGCCGCTCAGCACTGACACGGCGATCGGCACGTCCTGCAGGTTCTGCTCGCGCTTCTGCGCCGTCACGATGATTTCTTCGAGGGAACCCGCTTCGACTGCCGCCTCCTGCGAATGTGCCACCGGTGCGCTGGCGAGCGCGGCGAGGACGGCAAGGGTGACCGGGTTCGTGGACTTGCGGGACGAGCGGACGTGCATGACTGGTTCTCCCCGGGAACGTTCTCTTGGTGTCGCGTCGCGGCCGCAGGCCGCGCGCGGTTTATCGAGTGAAACGACCATAACATGAAGATTCTATGTCTTACAACCCTTATATAAGACATCGAATAGATGTTGCGCGCCCGCCACGCCGGGTGCGGCTGCGGCGCTCGATGCGACCCGCGCTACGTTGCCAGCCAGGTCTCGATGACGACCGGCTCGACGCCGAGTTCGCCCGTGTGCCGCACGAGCGGACCGAGCGGGATCCCGGTGCCGCGACGCGCGAACACGGCCAGCTCATCGAGCGCGAGCACAAGCTCGTGCGTCCGGCCGCCGGCGAAGCAGCCGCCCGCCGGGAAACGGCACCACTCGCCTTCGGGCAGGTAGACGCGCACGCGCCCCGACGGATCGAGGCACGGGGCGACGAGCAGGTCTGCGCCGCAGAAGAACTGGTGCTCGAAGGCCCAGGCCGCGGGTTCGTCGGGGCAGGCGAGCGCCATGGCACGCTGCACCGGCAGGCCGGTCGCGCTTGACTGCTCGACAGCGCGCCAGAGGTACGGCAGCAACCGGTAACGCAGCTCGAAGGCGGCCATTGCGGCCCGCTCTGCCTGCGCGCCGTACGACCAGGGCTCGCGCGCACCGATGCCGTGCAGGCGCATGTGCGCCGAGAACACGCTCGCCTGGGCCCAGCGGACGTAGAGCAGCGGATCGCGCTGGTCGCCGTAGAAGCCACCGACGTCAGTCGCATAGTACGGCGCGCCGGTCAGGCCCCAGGACAGCCCGCCGCGGATGCTGGCGGCGAGGCCGCCCCAATCCGCCTGCGGATCGCCGCCCCATTGCGCCGGATAGCGCTGCGAGCCCGCCCACGCGGCACGGCTGAACAGGAACGCTCCGCCCTTCGCGTAGCGGCTCGCCGCCTCGTAAACGCAACGGTTGTAGAGCAGCGCGTAGACGTTGTGCAGTGCATCGCCCTGCGCGCCGTCGGACGCCAGCGCGTGCGGTTCGACCTGCTCGCCAAAATCGGGCTTGATCATGTCCACGCCGAGCTCGAACAGCTCGCGGTGGCGGTCGCGCCAGTAGGCGTAGGCCTCGGGGTGCGTGAAGTCGAGCAGGCCCGACTCGGGCAACGGCGTCAGCACCGCGCCGAAGGGCTCCAGATTCCACTGGTAACGGTACGCCTCACCCGTGCGGGCGTCCTGCAGCAGCCAGCCCTTCGCCGCCAGCTCGTGGAAGAGCGGATTGCGCACCGAGACCAGCGGGTATTCCCAGACGCAGACGCGGAAATCGAGCGCCTTGAGCCCCTCGACAACCGGCCGCGGATCCGGATAACGCGACGGATCCCATTCGAAGGCGAACCGGGTCTCGGTGTCCTGCCACGCGCGGCCGTCGAAAGTGATCGTGTCGCATGGCATGCCCCGCTCGCGCACCTCGCGCGCCACGGCGAGGATCTCCTCCGCCGTGCGGTAGTACGCTTTCGAGAGGATCAAGCCGAGGCTCCAGAGCGGCGGCACCGGCGCCCGCCCGGTCAACGCAGTGTACTGGCCGAGGATCTGCGCGCCGCCAGCACCGTCGAACAGGAACAGGTCGAGCGCCGGGTCGTCGATCTTCAGGCCGTAGGCACGCTGCGACCAGGGCGCGTAACCGACGCCGTGCACCACGGGTGCGACCGTGTGGACGAAGACGCCCCAGCCCTCGGGGCTCCACGCGAACGGCGCATTCTTATAGCTGATCTCGGCGTTGACGCCGAGTGCGTCGTGATTGAACGACCGCACCAGCTGCCCGCGCTTGTCGAGACGCCCCCATTTTTCGCCGAGACCGTAGACCGGGGTCTCGTGGCCGAGCTCGAGGCTGACGAACCAGCCATCGCCGAGGCGAGCGAAGGGCGGCAGCCGGTAGCGTCGGACGAAATGACTGTCGCTGGGCGACGACTGCACCGTGTGGCCCGCGATCGACAGCGAGAAGGACAACGGGACGTGTCCGATTTCAAGCATGCGGTCTTTCGCGACGAGTCGCGTCCCGCCGTTGAACGACTCGACGCGGGCCGGCAGCGCTGCGGGCTCGCGCAGCAGGATGCCGTAGTCCCGGGCCGCGGCGCCGAATCGCAGCCGTGCGCCACCGTCGAGCAGTGCTACACGCAAAGAACCGGCATCGGTCGGCAAGAGCACGCTGCCGTCGGCTTCGACCTCGGCCGCGCCGGTCACGGTCACCGCAGGGATGCGTCCCCAGTCCGGCGCCTCGACGTCGAACGCGCTCATCTCAGGCGAGCTCGAGCACGGGCAGGTTCCAGCGCGCCGCGATCGCCTTGAGTGCCGCCTTGTGATCGCCGTAGGCCAGCGCGAAATGGTGCTCGAGCCCTTCCTCCATGATCGTGCGCCCGACTTCGGCCGCCGGGCGGCCGAAGCGCACGGTGCCGGAGCAACCGGTGAATGCCATCGGCGCGCGAATGACCTCGGCTGCGGCGATCATCAGCTTGGTCTCGTTGCGCGCCCGGGAGAGACGGGCCAGCGTGACGCGACCCGGCTTGATCGGAAACTGGTGCAGCAGCGGCATCCGGCGATTCGTGTGAATCGTGGCCTCGGCGTGCGCCTCGGGATCGCGCATCGAGATCGGCGCGAGGCCGCAGTGCCAGAGCACCGCCGTGTCGTCGGCGGGCGTGATGTCCACGAGGTCGGCCATCCAGGCGGGCTCGCCCGCGAGTTCCTGCAGCAGCAATTGCGAGAGCGAGCCGTGCACGTCGGCTTCACAGGCGGCGGGCACCTGCTTCTGGTTCATCATCGCCATCGGACCGCAGGCCGCGCAGCCGTACTCGGTGAACATCTCCGGCCAGCAGCGCACGGCGAGTCCCTTTGCACTGCTCTCCCGCTGGACGTCCTCGAGCGCACAGAAGACGCGGAACGAGCGATCCAGCTGCTCCTGGTCGACGGCATCGAGGCCCTCGAGTTCCTGCGCGGCGCCGGCGCGCGCGGCGCCGACACGGGCGTCGTCCATGGCCCGGGCCTTGTCAAACAGCTGGCCGAGCGGGACGGTTTCGACACGCATGCCCGCGAGGTTGAACAGCAGGTCTTCGTCATATTCGCAGGTATCGAAACCGTCCGGATGCTTGCCGACCACGGTGATCTTCGCGCCGCGCATCGCAGCGAGTACTCGCTCGGCGGCAGCATCCGCCGCGACCGGCATCGGCCGGGCGCGCGTAGGCACCGCAGCCGCCGGTGTCGCGAGCGCACGCAGGCTGGCGGACAGGTCGGGTGCATCCGGCGCCGCATACAGCCAGCCATGCGGCACGCCGGCTCGACCGAGGGCGTGCGCGGCGAGGTTCAGCCCGCAGTACGCGTTCAATCTCAGACGCCCGCCATTGCGCGGCTCGGGCACGGCCCAGATCGCGATCGGCGTGGTTGCTTCCTTCGCCAGCTTCACCGTCATGGTGGCGTCGGTGAACGTGATCTGCAGGATCAGCAACAGGTCGATCGGTCCCGCGGCGCGGATGTCGGCGATCGCCTGTTCGGCGGCCGCGCGGTCGAACAACAGCTCGCGCGGGCCGACGGTGCGGATGCCGGCCGCCTCGAGGGCGGCGAAGGCCCGCGTCTTCATGTCCTCGGCGAATGGAACGTCGAAGGTGGGGCGCGCCAGCACCGCCACGCCGTAAGTCAATGACACGTCAGCCTCCAAATCCGGCGTAGACGTGCCGGAAGGTCGAATCCGCGGGTTCGATGCGGGCGCCCGCTGGGCCGTAGCACGGGTGCGTGTGCCAGGGCCGCGCCATTGCGCCGGTGAGTCTATTCAGCTCGCGCATGTAGGGCACGGCTGTACCGCGCAGCTCGTCGCGGATTCCGTCCCAGTCCGGAAAGTGCTGGAACGCCTCGAGCCAGATGGCCCGTCCCGCGAGATAGCCTGACGCACCGGCACCGTAGGCGTAGTGCAGCACGCGCTGGAACTCGGCCATGCCAGCCCCTGCGGACAGCATGACCCACGGGCGCCCGGCCGCCCGATCGAGCTCGTCGAACAAGGCTTGCACTGCAGCGGCTCCAGGCGAGCCAGGCTCGGGAACGTCGCTCGCCGGGACCGGGCTCTCGAGCTTGAACAGGTCCACGCCGAAGCGCGGGTCCGCGAACGCGCGGACGCTGTCGATGACGAGCTGCGCCTGCTTGGTCTTCATTTCGACGTACTCGGTGGTCTGCTCGACGTCCTGCGCGAGCGGATAGACGAGCAGCTCGAACACGAACGGGATGTCGTACCGGGCGCAGGCCTCACCGATCCGCTGCGTGAAATCCTGTTGCGCAGCGCAGACCCCGGGATCAGCGTCCGGGCGATACCAGGTCAGTACCTTGACGGCGTCGCCGCCCGCGCGCTTGATCTTCTCGACCGACCAGTCATCGATCGCCGCCGACAGCCGGCCTCCCGCCGCCTCCTGGAAGATCGAATCCTCGAGCGTGAGAATCAACCCCAAACGCGCTTCGAGCATCGTGACGCCGCGTGGGTAGGCGTAATGCGGGTCCAGCAGCATCGCCGACGACTCCGCCTGCAGCTCGCGAATCAGCAGTTCCTTGAAGCCCGCGACGTCCTCCCACGGCGCCTGCGGTGTGCCCCGCTTCGCCCGGATCAGGTTCTTGATCGGTGGCCGCTGGTCGACGGCCGTCATCCTGAAGCGCCCGGTCGCGTCGGCCATGCGGCGCATCCCCCAATACTTGCCGGCGGAAATACTCATGCATCGTCCTTCTGATCTGCTTCAGGCGACGCAACGCGCCGCGAGGAATGAATCGAGCTCTGCGCGCGTCGGCGCCCCGGATCGGCCGCCCTTGCGCTGAACCTTGAGGGCCGCCGCGGCCGACGCGAAACGCACGGCCGCCGCCTCGGCGCGACCCTCGGCGAGCGCCAGCGCGAACGCGCCGTGCCAGACGTCGCCGGCACCGAGCGTGTCGACCACGGGGACATCGAAGCCGGGGTAGTGGTGCAACTCGCCGCCGGACTGCGCGAGCACTCCGTCCCGGCCCACGGTCACGCCGCACCAGCCGGTGAGCCCGGACGCCGCCCGCTCGAGACCGCGGGCCGGGTCGGCGATACCCGTGTAATCGGCCAGCGCATCGGCCGAGAAGGCAACGTGCGTCGCCGCGCGCAGCAACTCCCCATCGGCCGGGATCGGGCGGTCGGCGTCGAGCACGGCCGGCAGACCCGCATCGCGCCCAGCTTGCAGTGCAGCGAGCGCACCCTCGGGCCAGCGCGTGTCCGCGAGCACGGCCGCGGCACCAACGCTCTCCGGGGCAGGCAGCCAGGACGGATCCGCAGGCAGGGCCGGATCGAGGTGGTTGACGATCATCCGCTCGCCTCGCGCGTCGACGATGACCGCGGACGCCGACGAACTGCAGCCCGGGCAGCGCCGGAGGTTCCCGCAATCGACACCGTGCGTCAGCAGCTCGCTGCGGATCATTGCGGCCGCTGCATCGTCACCGACGCGTGCGGCGAGCACAGCCCGGCCGCCGAGCCGCGCGATCGCGACGGCCGCCGTGGCCGCCGGACCGCCGCCAACGCTTTCGAAACGGTTCGCGCGATACTTCTCGCCGCGGTCTGGCAGTGCGGGCACGTAGAACACGAAGTCCTGCACCGCATGGCCGACGCAAAGCACCGTAGGCATGGCGCGGCGCCGGCTCAGGACAGCGTGACGGCGTAGACGAAGCGGCTCGTGTCGCAGCGGCTCGCGCGCCACTCCACCCGCGTGCCCTCGAGGGAGATGGCCACGCGGTCGATGTGCAGCAGCGACGCGCCGGGTGCAAGCTTCAGGCGACGGCAATCGTCCTTGCGCGCGGTGTCCGCGCGCAGCTCTTCCTGGGCCGAGACGATGTTCAGGCCGTACTCGCGCTGATACAGCGCGTAGAGCGCATTCGGCAGCGTATCGTGGCGCTCGAAGCGCTCGAAGCCCGCGAACAACGCCGCGGGGAGCACGATCTTCTCGAGCACGGCGGGCTCGCCGTCGATGAGGCGTACGCGATTGAGTTCGTAGACTTCGGCACCGGGCTCGAGCGCGAGCTTGGCCGCGTCCGCAGGGCGGGCCGCGCGCCGCTTGAGTGTCTCGCCCGTGCTGGTCGGCAGTGCCCGGCCGCCGCCGGGCCTCGCCATGCGGAAAAAGCGGAACAGCGCGCGTTCCTGCGTGTGCTCGGCGACGTAGGTTCCCTTGCCCTGTCGGCGGTCGATGAGGTTGTCGGCGGCAAGCGCATCGAGCGCCTTGCGCACGGTGCCCTGGCTGACGTTGAGCCGGCCGGCCAACGCCTGCTCCGACGGCAGGGATTCCCCGGGGCCCCACTCTCCGGCAGCAATCTGTTTGACCAGGACGTCGTAGACCTGCTGGTAAAGGGGCCGGTAACGTGGCGACTCGTCCATGGGTGGGGAACTCGGTCGGGACCTGCATCGTAAGCGACTGCTTGCGCCCGTGTCCATTGTCTGCTGTATAGTGTCTTATATAAGACTTGGCGCCGAGCCCTCGCCCGGCCAGCCCGCTTCCCGGAGGCAGCACCCGTGACCACTCCCCAACTGCTCGTGCACGACCC
>JAABQQ010000239.1 GCA_011391405.1 Gammaproteobacteria bacterium | reverse complement strand
ACGGGCAGCCCTCCGCCGAGCGTCTTGCCGTACGTGACCATGTCGGCCTGCACGCCGAAATATTCCTGTGCGCCACCCGGCGCCAGGCGGAACCCGACAAACACTTCGTCGAAAATGAGGGGGATCCCGCGCTCGGTGCAGACATCGCGCAGGCGACGCAGCCAGGCGGTGTATTCCTCCCGGTCGAAATGAGCCCGGCGCGAGCTGTCCACCAGCGTCGAATCTCCCGGCGCGCCCGCATTGGGGTGCAGCGCCTGCAGGGGATTGACCAGCACGCAGGCGATGTCCTTGCGCCTGGCGAGCACGCGCAGCGACATGTTGTCCACGTCCTTGAGTGTGTAGGTGCTGTCAGCCGGCATCGGGTTGCCAACACCCGGCTGCACGTCACCCCACCAGCCGTGATACGCACCGCAGAAGCGCACGACGTGCGAGCGACGGGTGTGATAGCGAGCCAGGCGCACCGCCTGCATGACCGCCTCGGTGCCCGACATGTGGAACGACACCTCGTCGAGACCGGAGATCCTGCGCAGGCGCGCGACGTTATCGACGACCACAGGATGATAGGCCCCGAGCACCGGTCCCAGTGGGTGCACGCGCGCCGCGCCGCGCTCAATGCACTCCTTGTAAAAGTCGTACCCGAACAGGTTGACGCCGTAGGACCCGCCAAGATCATAGTGCGGATTGCCATCAAGGTCGGTGAGTTGCACTCCGGCGGACGACTCCACGAACGAACCGCTCTTCAGGTGTTTGCACACCAGGCCGCGGAACTGGAAAGGAACGCGGTACCTGTCGGTGAACTGCAGGTCAGAGATCTCGTCCTCAACCTCGCGAGTGAGTTTCACCGTCGTCGCGTAGCGCTCCGTGTAGAACGCCGCCAGGCGCATGAACCCCGCGCGCCGCTGCTCGGCGATATCGGCCGGCGCGTCGTCGGCGCCAAAGAACTCCGACTCGTTGTACTCGTAGTGGGGAACGAGGGCAGCCAGGCGGCGTGCCAGGCGCGAGTGGCCAGCCAGCGAAGGATGCTTCGCAGCCGAGAGTTCCAGGCGCAACTGCAGCCGGTGCGCGAGAGCCGCGACGCCGAGGGCGGCGGCGATGTACGCAATGGTGCTGGTTTTCAAGGCAATCCTCCGTCGCCACCGTACGGGATCCGGATGACATCCCGATGACGCCATCGCCTCGGCCCTCCCTGCTCACCCGGATTGCCGCCCAGGAAGACCTGAACTTCCTCCTCACCAACCGCATGCCCCGCGACGCACTGACACGCCTCGTCGGCCGGCTCAGCAAGATCGAGAATCCGGTCGTCCGTGACCTCTCGATCGGCCTGTGGCGGGCGTTCGCCGATCTCGACCTTACGGACGCGCGGACCACACAGTTCCGCAGCATGCATGACTGCTTTACGCGCCAGCTGCGCGACGGTGCGCGCCCGATCGACCCGGACGATCGGCACTTGACGAGTCCGTGTGATGGAATCGTCGGGGCTCATGGTCGCATCCACGGCGACACCCTGCTGCAGGCCAAGGACTCTTCTTATACGCTGGCTGAGCTGCTTTCCAACGATGCAGCATTGGCGCAGACGTTTCACGACGGGCAGTACCTGACGCTGCGCCTGACCTCCGGCATGTACCACCGTTTTCACGCGCCGCACGACTGTCGCGTCGAGCAGGTGAACTACATTTCAGGCGAGACTTACAACGTCAATCCGGCTGCACTGAAGCGTATTGGGAAACTGTTCTGCCGGAACGAGCGCGCGGTGCTGCGCTGCCGGCTCACCGCTTCCGGGCAGACGATCGCGCTGGTGCCCGTGGCCGCCGTGCTGGTCGCCAGCATCCGCCTGCATTTCCTCGACGTGCTGCTGCACCTGAAGTATCGCGGGCCAAACGTAATCGCCTGCGATGCGCCACTTCGCAAAGGTGAGGAGATGGGCTGGTTCGAGCACGGCTCGACCGTCATCGTGCTGGTGCCGCGAGGATTCGCCCTTTGCGACGGCCTGCGTGACGGTGCGCGGATACGTATGGGCCAGGCGATCCTGGCCATGCGCTGAGAGATTGCATTCGCTTTACATATCGTCATCTGCCGTGGAGATTTGCCGCCTACCACGCTGATTGTCATTAGCATTTCTTGCAGCGTTCACGCAGCCGTCATGAAGCGTCGGCAATCTCCCGCAGCGAGCAAGGCCACGGGAGAGAGCGAACATGACCCCCAAGCCACCGCAATCCGCGCTGCGCCTGCGCAGCGTCTTCATCTCCGACGTCCACCTGGGCTTCAAGGGATGCCGGGCGGAGTTCCTGCTCGACTTCCTGCGCCGAGTCGAGTGTGAACAGATTTACCTGGTCGGCGACATCATCGACCTGTGGAGCCTGCAGCGCACTTTCTACTGGCCGCAGGCACACAACGACGTCATCCGCACGATCCTCGGCAAAGCAAAACACGGCACTCGCGTGGTGTACGTGCCAGGCAACCACGACCGCGCATTTCGCGACCATGACGGATTGACGCTGGGCAATGTCGAAATCCGCCTCGAGGCGATCCACCAGACCGCGGACGGACGTCGCTTCCTGGTTCTGCACGGCGACGAGTTCGACAGCATCGTGCGGGCCAGCCCGCTGCTCGAGTCCGTCGGCAACCATGCCTACGCGGCGGCCTTGCGACTGAACCGATACGTCAATGCGGTGCGGCAGAAGCTCGGCTACCCGTATTGGTCGCTGGCCGCGTTCCTCAAGCACAAGGTCAAGAACGCGGTGAAATACATCGCCAACTTTGAACGGGCGCTCGCGGTCGAAGCCCGACGTCGTGGCGTCGATGGCGTGATCTGCGGCCACATCCATCGGGCCGAGATCACGGAGATCGACGGCATCCTCTACTGCAATGACGGCGACTGGGTGGAAAGCTGCACGACGCTGGTCGAGGACTTCGCCGGGCGACTCAGCCTGCTGCGCTGGACCGAAACCGCCGAGGTCCTCACCGGCACGCAGGCATTACCCCTCTTGGACGGTGCCGTGCCCGTCGGTCAAGCCGCATGAAAATTGCGCTCGTCACGGATGCCTGGCTGCCGCAGACCAACGGCGTCGTTCGAACGCTGACCATCACGGTCGAGAAGCTGTCGCAGGCTGGCCATGAAGTGACGCCCATCACGCCCGCCGATTTCCGCACCGTTCCGTGTCCGACCTATCCGGAGATTCGCCTGTCGCTGTTCGCGGCAGGGAAAGTCCGGCGACGTCTCGACACCCTGGACCCCGACGCTGTGCACATCGCCACCGAGGGCCCGCTGGGTCTGGCTGCACGGCGCTGGTGTCTGCGCCGCGGCCGCTCGTTCACGACTTCGTATCACACGCAGTTCCCGGAGTACCTGCGCGCTCGATTCCCGATTCCGGTAGCGGTCAGCTACGCATTCCTGCGCTGGTTTCACGGCAGTGCGGCGCACACTCTAATCGCCACGCCGTCCATGAAAAGAGCTCTCGCAGAACGGGGATTCCGCAACCTCGTACTGTGGAGCCGCGGCGTCGATACGGAACTGTTCCGACCACGCGACCAGCCAGGTCTCGAGTTGCCGCGCCCGATCTGGCTGTATTTCGGCCGGGTCTCGGTCGAGAAAGGCATCGAGGAGTTTCTCGCGCTCGACCTCTTGGGCACAAAACTCGTGGTGGGTGACGGGCCGGCGATCGAGAGATTGCGCAGGAAGTATCCCGGCGCCGTCTTCACCGGCTACCGCTTCGGCGATGAACTGGCGCGCCACGTCGCTGCCGCAGATGTCTTCGTGTTTCCCAGCCGCACCGACACGTTCGGACTCGTGCTGCTCGAAGCGATGGCCTGTGGCGTTCCCGTCGCCGCCTATCCGGTGACGGGACCGATCGACGTGGTCGTGAACGGCGTCACCGGAATACTTGGCGAGGACCTGCGGACGGCCGCGCTCGCCGCCCTCGATCTCGACCGACGCGCATGCCGCGAGCATGCCCTTCGCTATACCTGGGAGGCGGCTACCCGCCAATTCCTTGCATCGCTCGCGCCGGTCGATTGCCCGCATGCCGCAACGATATCGTAACGTCACGGCTGGACAATCGGGGTTCATGCCAACCACCGGCACCCTCGAACGATGGATACGGGATGTCCGCTGACACGCGTCGCCTGCTGTGTATCTCGTTACACGATGTCGCGCCGGCAACGCTCGACGATTGTGCAAACACTCTCGCCTTCCTCGACGACCTTGGCCTGGGTCCGGTTGCGTTACTGGTCGTCCCGGATTACCACGGATTGGGCCGGGTCGACCGGGATGATCGCTTCGCTTCGTTCATCGAGTCGCGCATCCTGCGTGGCGACGAGATCGTACTGCACGGCTACCGTCACACGGATACAGGACCCAGCCCGCGTGGCATTCGTGACTGGCTCGCGCGGCGCATCTACACGGACAGCGAAGGCGAGTTCTCGCGGCTCGACTTTGAGATCGCAAGAACTCGCATCCTGCGCGGACTGGTCGTCCTGCGCACCGCAGGTTGGCAGCCGAAGGGATTCGTCGCACCCGCGTGGCTCATGAGTCCTTCGGCGCGGTGCGCCCTCGAGGAGATGCCACTGCAGTACCTTGCAACCCGCGATGCTGTCTTCGTCGTACGATCCGGTCAAAGGATCGCAGCACCGAGCCTGGTCGTCAGCACCCGTGCCGCCTGGCGGCTCGCGGTCTCGCCGGTGTGGAACCAAGTGCTGCTGGCACGTCATTCGACGAGCCGGGTCATCCGGGCCGCATTGCATCCGGCGGACCTCCGTTACCCGGCGATGGAGGCCCTGTGGCGAAGGCTGTTTGTCCGCCTCGGCGACCGGAGCATCGTCACCGAGGCTCAACTGATACCGCCGCTGCCCCGGCGCGCGATTGAACCCTCGCTTGCAGGTGCCACACAAAGGCGGATGCAGGGTTAGATTGCGAACTCCTCGAACGCTTCCAGCGCGCTCTGGACGAATCCCCGCCAGTATTCCCGGTTCTGGGTGTCAGCGTCATCATGCTCAAGACCGAATGTCTCGCGGAACGCGGCAATTTCCCTCCTGGTCAGATGCCGCTCGCCAAGGATCGTGCTGACGACCCTGTACCCGGCCTGGTCGCCGTCGAACCCCTGGTGCGCGGCGATCGCGGCCAGCCGCTTCAGGTCGAGGTACTCCGCCGACTCTTCAGCCCACGCGGCTCCGGCCTGCCTGCCGCGCTCGCCGGCCTGATCGAAGCATCGCAATCTGCTGTCCGCAAGCCTCGCTCCGGCCTGTTCTGTCGCACTTGCCACGGTTCAACTCCTTTCAAATCCGCGCCGCTACGATCGATCAAAGAAGTCGCTGGTTGAACCCGCGAAGAATTGGCGTAGCGCTGAAAGCCATCACCGACCGGACAATCATCATCGCGATCCAATTTGCGCTGCTGCAATCCTGCAACAGGAATGTTGCGACGAGGTGTCAGCCGGCTGTCGATTGCCACCCAAGTCCCGCATTAACAATCCGACTCCAGGCCCGTCTTGCAGGGCCGTGATACCGGGCATGCTATATATCCAAGCTCTATTCATACCTGTTGGAGACTGGCCATGCGGCCGACCCCGCACGAACAAGTGCTGCAGCTCCTGACGACCGAGCCAGCGGGCCTGCGGCTGCACCAGTGTGCAGCGCGGCGCCTGGCGGCCGATCCGGATCTGCGAGAGGTTGTGCGCGATTGTTTGCAAAAGCTCCGCCAGGTGAACCCGCACGGTCGCGTCTATCACGACCGGTGGGAGGCTCTGCTCGCAAGTCCCCTGCCCGATCTGCTGCGAACGATGACAGAGGCCTCCGAACAGGCCGACGCGCTGAGGCAGGAGTCCCCCTGCACGGTGCTGGTGACGCCCGATGAACGCCGACGGGTCTTTAAGGCTGTACGAGCGAGCTGACCGCTCATGGACCGGGGCCAGTTGCAGCACGTGATCCACGAGATCGGACGCCGATTCGATCTCAGCGATATCTACATCGTTGGATCAGCGGCCATCCTAGCGATGCTTCCGAACCCGCCCGAGGGCGCGCTCACGGCGACACGCGATGTCCTTTTCGAGTCGAGAAGTGCACGGGTTGGTGCATGGAGGCCCATGATCTCGTGCTCAGCAAGCTGGGAGCGGGCCGCGAGAAGGACCTGGACTTCGCGAAAAGTGCGGCGACTCTCGGGACACTGCAACGCGATGAACTCCTGCGACGACTTCAGGACGTCGTGTGTACCGACGAACACCGTCGGCTGATCGAGGCCCGCGTTCGCGCCCTATTCACCTGAAGCTGCTCTCTGGCGCTATCGCGGCTGCGTGAGCGTCGCACACAACCTGGCAACATTGCCGTCCAGATCGTCGCGCCCGCCGACTTCCTGCCAGCACCGACTGAAGCTCGCGACGTCACGCATTCCTCGTTCGATTTCCGAGAGGAACTCGCGCTGCCCAAGATGCGCCACCATGAAATCGCGGGCAATCACTCGCAGCAAGGTCTTGCTCGCGGCTGGATGGCCGGTATCGACCTCAGCAGACCCATACGCCGATCGCACCTCTTGACTCGAGAAGTCGTACGCGCCGTCGCCGCTACCTGAGAGCCGCAGCGATCTCCTCGTCGCCTACGACAGCGACCGTCTTCTGGTCCACCAGATCGCTCCATGCGTTGGCCAGTCTGCTGACTGCCACTGGATCGTCGGACTCGACGAGCGAAAAGCCGCGTCCTGTCCCCATGGCGTGGAATCGCGGCATTTTCACGCCCGGAATCTTCGGGTCGCCTTCCTGGAAGCGCTTGATGACTGCCTTCATGTTTTCAGGTCGAATGCTCCAGACGGTGATGTATTTCATGACCACTCTCCCCTGGCATCGAATTCAGTGCCGGCAATCCACCGGGTGAATTCGCCGTATGCGCGCCTCTTGCTGCCTTGCCAATCAGTGGAAATCGCTACGTGGCGACGACGATGTAATTCGTATTGATTCGCATCATCGTCACGCTGTCACGACACCACAGCGCAAAGTTGGGTTTGCCTCTAATAGTGGTCGCAGGCTCGACGCCAGCGCGACCTGACGATCGAGCGGGACCAACGCCTTTGGCAGCCTTGACTCCGGCAGGCGTTCTGCGACGCGTTCAGTCAACCTGATGCGCGGTCAAGAACATGGACTTTTCCAGCGCAGTAAAAAAATCCTGGTACGGCTTGGGATCCTCCACGGCCTTATCCATGTACTGCGCGTTGGCTCGAACCAGCATCTGGTTCGTTCCACGGGGGCGTGCAGTCACGGTCATTCGGACCTGATAGCCCGAAAGTTTCGTCGCGCTGACAGTCCCGAGATCAAGATCCGCCTTGTCAACCACAAAGCTCAGATCCTGCAGCGTGGAAATCACGGATCGGAGTGTCTGTGTCTTGTCTGCGGTATCGAACGCACGCTGCTGATAGCTCCGCAATTGAACTGCGCTCTGCTCTGAGCCCATGATTACTGCAGTGGATGGCGCGCAACCGATGAGCAGTGCAGCACACAGAAGTGCCGCTACGGTCCGATGGCTATGCATTAGATTTCCTGCAATTCCAGAAAGATGCTCTTGGACAATCGATCGAAGAACTCCTGATAGACCGCTGGTTCTTCGATCGAATCAATGCGCGTCAACTGGTTCTCGATACTCCAGACAAGGCGCTGGATCGTGATCCTCAGAATCTGGGAGTCGGGCCTGGGCGTACCGTCCGCTGCAAGCGCAGGGCGAGTGACGAGAGACACGCGAATCTTCTGTGTCTTGTCCACGGGGTAGTAAGCGCCAAAAAGTGCAAGCGCCACAGCAGCCGTGATCTGTCCCGCGTTCCACGCGGACCTGTCCTTGGAGGCAACAATGACGCCAAGGCGGGTCTCGCTCTCATCGATATTGAAACCCAGATCCTGGAGCACGCCCGCCGATGCCGCCAGGAGATTGGTTTCGCTGATGCCGTCCAGCCGCCGCGATTGCAGCTGGCGCCGCTCGAGCGAGTCGGGCGTTGGCACCAGTGCGTCTTTCGGGATGCTCGCGCACCCGACCAGTGCAGCAACTGCGATCAAGCCAATCAGCCGCCCACCGATTCCGACACACCTGAGGCTGGAGGTGGTCATGTCTGGATTCAGAAGCTGGACGTGTGATACGCGAAGTCCCTCACCTTCTTCTCGTCGTCAAACTTGATGATGACCGTGAGGGTCTTCTGACTGGTGGACGATGCGCCCGCGTTGCGGTCGGCACTTCCTCCGACCCCGCCACCTACTCCCGACCCGCCACCGAAGATGAGAGCGCTCAAACCGCCGCTGCTCGTCGAATAGGCGACGTCGGTCGAGATCTTGTCGTATATCCAGACCTCGCGACGTTCCTCGTCAGTGCTCACGATGTTCGGTGAGCCAAGAACGGTGGCAACCTCTGCTCCAGACATGCCGACGCGAATCTCTTTTTGTACTGTCCCGACGGTGACTCGGTCATTTGTCGAATTGTTAACTTCAGCGCGGTGTTCTGAAGCCGACATACAGCCCGGGAGAGCGACAAAAGCGGCGGCCAGTACCAGCAGGCGGGCGTTTCGCAAGCGCATCACGTCACCTCGGCTTGGTGCTTCGATTGATATGGTCCCAGAAGACCACAACCAAGTTACGCCTGGCCTGCCATTGCGTCCACAAGTTGTGAACACCTGGCGCCGATGGTCAGCCCAAAATCGCCCCATCGGACGCAAATTGTCCGCGGGTGATACCCGAAACCACAGGCAATTCATGACTCGAAGACCGGGAAAGGGCTTTTCCTTGACCGACCGCACTACCCTGCCCGACCGAATCTATCCCGAACCTGACGCTGAAAAGTCGAGCCACTCGCTGCCGCTTCGGAGAGAGGCTGCCGACGGGGTGCCCATCTGGATACCTCCAACCCCCGAAGTACCGGCCGATGTCCACGCGCGTTACCTGATGCCAACGGGATTGACGATCGCCTGCACGGCGCCGGTGATGCGTGCCGGCCCCAGCGTGAACAGGAACTCCCAGGCCTGGTCCTCGACCAGCTCTGTGGTGTTCATGTTCTCCAGGATATGAATGCCATTGAGCGCAAGCAGGATCTGGTGCACCTCGAACGCGCCCGAGTCCTTCTCGAACGGGATCACCTCGACGCTCGGATTGTCGGCACCCACCATGGCCACTCCCAGCGAAGCGAGATACCTGGCGCCCTCGATCCCCAGTCCCGGACCCACGGAGCCGAAGCGGGCGTTGTCCTTGCCGAGCAGACTTAGCCAGCCGGTATGGAACAGCACGACATCGCCCTTCTCGATCGACGCGATGCCCTGACGCTTCATGGCACCCTCGATTTCAGCGCGGTTGAACGGCGTGCCTTCCTTGACGATGTCGGTCCCGAAGTATCCGGCCATGTCGAGCACGATCCCCCGCGTTGCGACGGCAGGCACGTTCTCGATGCCGAGCTTCGTCAAGCCGTCGGCCATGGCGAAATCACCAGCCCGGTTGCAATTGAAGTAGAGGTTGTCGATACCGATATGACCGAAGCCATCGATCTGCGAACCGATACCGTTCCAGCCGGTGACGATGTCGTCGTTGTAGGTGGTCCTGGTCGGTCCGAGCGTGGCTCCGCCGGCCTGGCCCGGCTGGAGGATCGTGAGCTTGAACCAGCGCGGCGGGTAAGCAGGCGTGTCCTTGTTCGTCTCGATGCCGAGACGATAAGCCTTGCCCATCGTCACCAGCTTCGCGGCAGCCAGCGTCTTGGCCGGCGTCACGTGGTTAAGGTTACCGACTTCGTCCTGCGGCCCGAACTTCGAGGCGGTCTGGCAGGGCTGAGGCTCAGCTGCGGCAGCGCTGGCGAGGCACGCCGAGGCGACGGCAGCTGCAGCAAAATTCCAGGCAGAGTGCCACGGTGCGACCGTCATTGTTGTATCCCCGCTGGCGTCACGTTGTACATCGACCGTAGCAGCTGGGTATCGACGCGGCAAGGCGCGCTGCCACGACTGCAACAATGTCGGCTGCTTGCCTATGGCTCAATTGTGCCGACATTCGTGGCGCCGATTTCCCTGCTGGACTGAGCAGTACCCCGGGTTTGCCTGTATCGTCCCGCGACGCGCGCCAGCGGTTCTGGCGCACATGAGGCGCTGAATATGAAGTCCGGACCACGGCTCCTGAGGCTGCTTGTCGTCGCGGCCGCGCTGGTCACGAGCAGCGCTTTGGCGCAGACCGAAATCCCGAAAGTCTTCTCGCCGGTCACGGCGGAGTTCGACCACGAGCGGCGCGAAGTGATGATCCCGATGCGCGACGGCGTGAAGCTGCGCGCCGTGGTCGTCATTCCTGCGGGCGCGACCCAGGCGCCGATCATTCTCTCGCGCACTCCGTATGGGTCGAAAAAGCCCACGACGCAGTCGAGCAGTCCGCACGCTGCGATGGTGCTACCGCTGGCTGACGAGCAGCTGCTCGAGGCCGGTTACATCCGCGTCTACCAGGACGTGCGCGGCCGGTTCGACAGCGAGGGCGACTACGTGATGACGCTGCCGCTGCGCGGCGAGCTCAATCGCCGCAAGGTCGATCACGCGACCGACACCTACGACACCATCGAGTGGCTGCTGAAGAACGTCGAGGGAAACAACGGCCGCGTCGGGCTTGCCGGCGTCTCGTACGGCGGCTGGCTCACGCTGATGGGTCTCGTCGATCCGCATCCGGCGCTGAAGGCGGCGGTGCCGATGTACCCGATGGTGGACGGCTGGATCGGCGACGACTTTTATCACAACGGCGCATTCCGCCAGACCATGCTCGAGTGGATCTACGGGATGGGGGCGCACAAGAGCGGCGACCATGAAGTGCCGTACGGCTACCGTGACCTGTACGAGGCCTTCCTGTCGGCCGGATCCGCCGAGGCAATGGCCCGTCGTTACAAGGCCGACCAGCTGCCGACCTGGCGGAAAGTCGTCGACAACCCGGCCTACAACGCGTTCTGGCGCGGTCAGGCGGTGCAGGACATCCTCGCCACGCGGCCGTTGCGGGTGCCGGTGCTGGTTGTGCACGGACTCTTCGACCAGGAAGACAACTTCGGCGGGATCGCGGCCTACCGGTCCCTCGAGGCGAAGGATACCGACAACACCCGCGTGCACCTGGTGGTCGGTCCCTGGAACCACGGACAGTCGCAGCGCGAGGGCTCGGAGCTGGGCGCGCTCAAGTGGAACGCCGACACGAGCCTGTGGTTTCGGGAGAACGTCCTGCTGCCCTTCTGGAACCTGCACCTGAAGGGTGAGACGCCCGCGAGTCCGATCCCACCGGTCCTCGCCTTCGACACGGGCCACAGGAAGTGGCACTCCTTCCAGAGCTGGCCGGCGGACGGCGCGGTGTCGACCACACGATTGCACCTGCAGCCGGACGGCGGCCTGCGCGTTGCGGAGCCGGACGCGGCTGCGCGGCCCTATGCAGAGTACGTATCCGATCCCGCGAAGCCGGTGCCTTACCGCGTGCGACCGGTGGTGCCGATGTACCACGCCGATTCGACCTGGGGCCGTTGGCTGGTCGACGACCAGCGGCCGTTCGCCGACCGGACGGACGTGCTGGTGTTCGTCACCGAGCCGTTGACCGAAGCCCTCAGCATCAGTGGCGAAGTGGCGGCCACGCTGTTCGCGTCCACCACTGGCACCGATGCGGACTGGGTGGTCAAGCTGATCGACGTGTTCCCGCCGGAAGTGCGTTCCAACCCCGAACTCGGCGGCTACCAGCTCATGGTGTCGGCCGACATCCTTCGCGGCCGCTATCGGGAAAGCCTGGAGCACCCGAAGCCCAGCGAGCCTGGCGTGGTCGCGCCGTACCGGGTGCGCATGCCGGAGGCAAACCACACGTTCCTGCCGGGGCATCGAATCATGGTCCAGGTGCAGTCGAGCTGGTTCCCGCTTTATGACCGCAACCCGCAGACCTTCGTCGAGAACATCGCCAAGGCCGAGCCCGTGAACTACCGCAGCGCGACGCACCGCATCTGGCTTGCACCCGGGCAGGCGAGTTACGTCGAATTGCCGGTGGTCGGCACCCGGAATCTCATTCGAACACGCTGAGGATGCTCTGGTACTTTTCGATGTACCAACGATTCTCATTGTTGTATCTGGGGATCGCCACGGGACGGACGCCAGTCGCTTCCTCCTTCCATAGACACGGGCAGTTCACTGGCATTCCCGGAGGCTGCTCTCCCGGGGGACGCAGGTCTTCTAGTTTCACCCCCATCCTTTTCATGACACCGTGGAGCTTCGTGACATTCCTCGGTCCGCCGTTGTAGGCAGCGACCGGGAAGATGCCAAGCACTTCCTTGTTGTCACGATACGCGAAGCGGATATCGGAGCGCATTTGATACAGCTCGATGTCAAAGAGGCAGATCGCCGCCTTCATGGAGTTCAGAAGATCCGTGGCGCCGCGCTCGAAGTTCGGCTCGAGCTTTGCCGCAGGGCATCGCCTGACCACCAGCGCATAGGTGCCATTTCCCCGCCTGTTCGTGAACTGCATGGGTCCGAGGGCGGATGCGCTCGAGACACTGTATCGATACGCCTCCTCCCGTTTCATGCCGTAGTGGCTCAGCACCTCGTCGAACGCGGCCGCCTTCTTTTTCACAAAGTCGGCGTCGTCCGTCTGTTCGATCACCGCAAGAGTTGTGATGACTGCAGCGGGCACGACGTCCGCGAGCAGCTGCCCCGGAAATGCCACTGAGGGTGCCCTGGCGAGACGCAATTCCTCGATCGCCCTTCGCGCCGTGTCGAGCAGGAATTCCTTCCCGCCACTGACAAAAAGTGGATCGAGGGTGTCTTCGTTGGACGGGAGATAGACGATTGGCTTCGCGGTCGCGACGACGGCGCGCCATCTCTTCTTCGCAATCAGGGCACTGTCGAAGACGGGGAATTTCCTCCCGTAGACCTTCAATGGCTCGCCGTCTTTGGAGAAAGCGAACATCAGCCGCTCGGCACCCGTGCCTTTGACGTGCCGTGCCTCGACTCCCGGTGTACGCACGATGAAAGGAAAGGGCTTCCTTCCAGGTTTCCATTTGACCGGAGGGCGGGGAATCTCGATGTGCGCGATGGTCCATTCCTGCTTTGCTTCGCTCCAAAGGGCAAAGACGACAGGACGCCCACGCAGTGCCTCTTTTCTTCCTTTGCCCGTGAAAACGTACTCGAGTTCGACGTCACGAAGAATGGATTTCGCTTCGGACACGAGATCAAGGATCACCTCGTGACGTTCGCGGCGAGCTTCGACGACCACCTCCTCGAGCTCTTTGCCGGGGGAGACATTTTCGGGCTGCTCCGACTCGGCAACGACCAGCGGAACCTCCCCTTCTTCCACATCTTTCGCCATTGGGGCCATGGGGGCTTCCTGAGGAGCCGCTTCTTCCTCGACGAAGACGGCTTCTCCTTCATCGGAGACGCCCCCTGTCGTCTCACATGCCGCAGTGAAGATCAAAGAAGCAAGGATCAGGAGAGCCTGTACTGCCCTGCGTGTGACGAACGCATTCATAGAGTCTTCTGTCAATGGCGGGTGATGAGTGGCCTTGCCGGGCAAGGACCACAGAAGCACCTTACTCCAGTTCTGCATGGCTGCGAAAAAACGGGGTGACGTCAATCAGCCCCACCGAACTCAACGGCGTCTATGCCAACAAGGGTGTCACGACGACGAGAGCTGGCAAGATCGTCCCGATCGCGCGTGCAGACCTGGTCCCGAGGACGACGTCACGCTGAGCTGCGCGAAGGACGGATCGCTGGTCGCGCAAATCCACAGCGCGAGTGGCGTCCGGCTGCTGATGGTAATCTTGATGACTACCGAGGGCGAATATATCTGGGCCCGATTCGAGCGCGTCGGCGACTTAGGCCGGCCTCTCGGGACCGATACCGCACCGCCCCTCGCGACCGAATTTCTTCCGAACCTGTTAAGCGCGCGCTTGCGGACTCGCAGAGGGCCGGACCTTGAACCATGTGTTGTAGATCAAGGAAGGGATACAAAAGTGCGTGATGCTGACAATCGCCGCCACCAGGATGAGTGGAACCCCAAGCAGGTAGCCTGTGAGAAGTGCGCCGACGTGAAAGGCCCACCCGGTTGCAAGTAACCAGACAGTGGCGATGCCGCAGGCGAAGCGACGCTGCGGTCCCTGGTGCGGCAGGGGCCGGGTACCCGTGAGATACCGAGCACCGTAGTTGTACAAAAGGTCAAACGGATGGAACGGTAGCAGTGTCCCCAGAAACGCAGTTGCCGCGAGCGCCCACAGCACTGCCGGAGATTTCAATGCGACCCCGGCGACCATGAAGAGGGTGCAGAACGCTGGAGACCACCTGAGCCAGGGCCCGACTTCATTGAGCGTGGCATCGTCGAGGTTGCAGAATCCTTGCGCCTCCAGCCGCCGACGCACCAATGAGTTCGATGCCATGGTTTTGTCCTCCGGGTTGCGGGGCACCTTAACGTGCGAAAGACTCGTTTTTTCGAGGTCTCGCCTTGATGGTCTCGTGCGGCTTCCCGAGATTTGGAATGAGCATCGGCACTCGCTGCTTGTAGCGCCGGTAGTCCTCGCCGAGGAACAGTTCCAGGTCACGCTCCTCGAAGTGAACACCGATCAAGATGTAGATGGACATTCCCATCGCAAAGAGCAGGTGCCCGAGCGTCATCAGCGGCGTACACCAGAACGCCAGCAGCAGGCCGAGATAGAGCGGATGACGGACGAACTTGTAGAAGTAGGTCACCCGAAACGACGGGTGCTTGTAAGTCCTGCGGAACAGTCCAAGCCAGACCTGACGCAGTCCGAACAGGTCGAAGTGGTCGATAATAAAAGTCGACAGCAACACGATCCCGAAACCCGCCAATAACAGGCTCCACAGAATCGTCTGCCAGACGGACGATTCGACGGACCAGACAACCTGCGAGAGCGGTCGCCACTGCCAGTAGAGAATGATCAGGACGAGGCTCGATGCCAGGACGAACGTGCTGCGTTCCACGCTCTCCGGCAGGACCGCAGCCAGGCGCTTCTTGAACGCCGGCCGGGCCATGACTGAGTGCTGGATTCCGAACAAGGCGATCAGTCCCAGGTTAATGAGCACTGCGACCCCCGTCGTCATGGGGATGCCGTCATCAATTCCCTTGGGGACCATGAAGTTCGCCACGAATGCGATGAGGTACAGGAACGTCAGGAAGAAGATGGCGTAACAGGTCACGCCGTAGACAAGTCCGATGACGCGTCGCATGTTCGTCGCCTCCGCAGTGACCGATCTCTAGAAGGCATGTAGCAAGCGCTGCTCCGCATCTGGCTGAGGTGCCGCGCGAGCCTCTCTTTCCCGCCATGGTCATCAGACAAGTTCCTGCTTGCCTCATGGGCTGCTGACGATGCGTATGCGCGTAATCAGTCGCATTTGCATGCCGCAACGCAATAAGGCCAGCATTTCCGCCGCAATTCCCGGACAACGTCGGTCGTCCCGGTTGGTGGCAGCGCTTTTCAGTCGGCCGACTCGGGTGCGGACCGTGCGAGTGCTCGCCTGAACTCCTGATGCGCGGCTTCATGCCCCTCCTCCAGCGACCAACGATGGATCGCCTCGAGATTGACGGCATGACGGTTTGCCACAGCCACGGCTTGGTCGAGCGCCTGGCGATCTCGCCAGTGGTAGAAGGCTGCGAGGCGGTCCATGACGCACTGTGTGGGCGTAAGGATCTTGATGCTCAGGCCACCGACCGGGTATTCGCCCCACTCGCTTAGTAGTCGACGTCCTACCGCCAGCGGCCAGGACGGAAACTCGAGTGTATGAGTACAGTTCGGATGCACAAAGTGCCGGCCGGACTCCCGAACGAACCCCAGCTTCCCCACGGCAGTCTCAATCTCTCGATGATTTGCCGGTGAAACGAAGTCGAGGTCCTTGGAGGGATACAAGCCGCTCGAATAGATCTGCACTGCGCCGCCGCCGGACAGGACTGCCGTGATGCCGGCCTCACTGAGTGCGTTCGAAACGGCCGCAGCGATCTCCTCAATCGAGGATGCTGCCGACAACGGCTTCACAGTGCCTTACCGCTGCGTCGCGGGCGCGTGCGTCGGCGGTAGTAGCGCTGCTGCTCGGCCGCGGGCAGGCTTTCCAGCGCGAGACCGAGAAGTCCCCGCAGGGCAGGGACGAGCGGGTTGCGCGGATTCCATTGATAGAGCCGGGTGCGACCGATCAGCCGACTGACCAGCACTCCGCCGGCCTCGAGCTTGATCAATTGCTTCTGCACCTGGCTCTGGGCGATGCCGAACGTGTCGGCGATCTCGCGCCCGTAGGCCTGTTCGTAGTTCTGAAGATAGAGCAGGACATTCTCCGCGGTGGAGCTGCCGACGATTGCTTTCAGCATGGCTGGTTCACTTAATAGGCCATTTGACCTATAATGTAGGTCAGTCGAGATGCGAGATCAAGAGCCAACGAACATTTCGAGCCAGTTGAAAATGGTGGTCAGGGACGGAATCGAATCATCGACACGCGGATTTTCAAGACGACGGAGAGCCCGGTTCGGTGTGAGTAAGCCGAAGACCGGGAAGAGGATTTTCCGTGGCCGACCGAACCGCCCCGCCCGCCCGACCGAGCCGATCCCGAACCGAAGCCCTGAGAACCGGCTTGGTTTTTTGAGTGCCCCAACACGGTCAACGGCTTACCGGCATCGCGACCGAACTCTTTCCGAACTGCACGCCGAGAGTGCGCTAGCCGGGCTTCACCATCTCGTCCCGCAGGTGCCTTTGGTGGATCGAGGTTACTGGTTCAGCGGCCCATAAAGAGACGGCCCCAACTTTCGTCGGGGCCGCCGGTTGCCGTGCTCGAACGTCTGAACTTATCGGGAGTCTTTAGGGAGATATGTTGAGAATCGCATGGCATTCGCCACACTCGTTCGTGTACGGCACGGGCATTTTTTGCGTTGTCGCCAGGGCGCGATCCGGCACCTTGAAGAGGTGCGACGTAATGTCGTTCTCCCAGTACTGGACGCTGTTGATCAACAGCCCCGGCTTGCCCGCGCCGGTCTTCGCCGTCTTGGTCAGGTGACAGTCCCCGCACAGCGCGAGGTCGGCCTTGGTGGTCGCAGCCGGGATGCCCTTTTCAGTCAGATGGCCAGCGAGATTCGTCGCCTGTGCGGTATGGCAGCTGCCAGCGCCACAGCTCTCGATGTTGTTATCTGGATCGTAGCGCAGCTGGCGCGTGAACGACGTGCGTGCGTGCGGATCGTGGCAAGTCGAGCACGTCATCAGCTCCGTGCCGTTCTTGTACATGGATGAACGGATGAAGTCCGAATACTGCTGATGGTGGGACTTGGAGTGTTTGTCCACGTCGCCATAGAAGTCGCTTGCCGCGCCATCGAGCTGCTTTACGGCGTAGTTCTTCAGGTAGTCGTTGCGCGACGTGCCTGCAACCATCATCAAGCCGTTGGCATTGATCGGGCTGTCCGTGTTCAGGGAGCCCTTCGGCCGGCTGTGGCACTGACCACAGATCACGGCTTCGCGCTCCGGCGTGAGCAGTGAGGGCGACACGATGTACTTACCCTGGCCTGCGGCCTCCCAGTGCCTGGAACCCGGCCCGTGGCAGGATTCACAGCCCACGTTGACTTCGTCACGCACGCCGTTGCCGTCAAAGTCGAAGTCACCCGAGCCGAAGAACTTGTCTTCTATCAGCGTGACCTTGTACGTGTAGATGGCAGGGTCGGCAGCGGCAGTCACCTTGGTGATTTTCGAGCCCGCGGCATGACACGAGACACAGCCCTTCTCGAACGAATCGTCCGGACCAGGGGTCTTGAATGTGTCGGCGGTCTCGTCGTACCACTTGTAGGCGTTGTAGTCGCGCCAGATCTTGGTCGTACGGTCAGCGTACGTATCTTTGCCGTCGTGCTGAAACTGGACCGGTAGCATGGCACCGAAAGGACCCGCGGCATTCGACAGCGTCGTCACATACCGCTGCTTCTTGACACCGCCACCGTAAACGTAGTCCACCTTGTACACACGGTCCGGATCAGCCGCGTTCTGCACGTTCTTCAGCACGAATTCGAGCGGATCGGTGTCGCTTGGTCCGTTCCGGCGAACAGTGACCGTAAACGCGACATTCGCGCCCGGGTTCGTCTCGGAGACCTTGTACTTGTCGAAGCCTCGCGTGGCGTCATAGTCGTAGAAGTAGATGATCGTTCCGGCGCCTGCATTGGCCTCGAACTTCTGCTCGATGGCCTGGTACAGCTCGTCGAACCGTGGCTGCAGGTTCTGCAATTTGCCCGTCTCGTAACTTGACCAGATGCCGATGCGGTGCATCGTCTCGGAGATGTGCGAAGTACCGTGGCAGGACACGCAGGCGCCAGAGCCGACGAAGTGCGCATCTTCGGGCGTCGCACTGGAAACCTCGAGATCGAGCTGCGTGCCGATCAGGCTCGTGGAAGAAACTGCCGTGCGGCTGCCGCTGCCGCCGGGCAGGAGCGTGGCGTCGGCCGCCGCGGGCACGTACGTCACGAAATACGAGCCGTCAGCGAGCATTGCCAGCGAATAGCCTCCGTCGGTGCCGATGGTCGCCTTCTGGTAGCTCGCGCCATTCGCGGCGATCACGTCTTCAAGCGGTTCGTCATTGGTCGAGTCCACAGCAATCGTCGTAGCCGGCAGGGCTGCAACGTCAGCCGCCGGGACGAAGAACACCGTGCCGCCCGGCGTCGCAGCAGTACCGCCCGCGCTTTTCACGAAGCCGACGACACCGGCGGGCTGGGTCGGGAGGGTGCCTGCAGGCAGACCATCAGAACCACCAGGGCCCGTAGGACCCGTAGGCCCAGAGGTACCGGGAGGACCTGCGGGACCCGTGCCGCCGTCCGTGCCGTCCGCGCCATCCTTGCCGTCGTCGCCGGAGCAGCCAGCAAGACCTATCACTAGTGTCGCGAAAAACGCGATCCAGACCGATCTATTCATTTGAACACCCTGACGCTTTA
>JAABQQ010000238.1 GCA_011391405.1 Gammaproteobacteria bacterium | reverse complement strand
GGTGCGCCCGGGAACGGGTCGGGGTGGCGGCGTGAAAAGCTGTACCGCGGCTCCGCAATGACGCCCATGGCCACCAGCGTTTCCCGGCGCTCATAACGGATGGCGAGCATCTCGTCCGGTTGCGTGCTGGCGCGCTCGAACTCGACCCGCTGTACCGGTGAATATTCCCCTCGACCGTGCCCCGTACCCAGCGATGGTTGCTGCATGGCGGGCGAAGACGCGGTGGCGCCTGCGGCACGATTGGCCTTGGCTTCTCCGGCAGTGTCGGCCTCGGCCCGCTCCCGCGACGCCGGTGCCGCTGACTGGCGGTCCTGGCTGAGCCACGCCGGTTGCTCGACAGGGAGCTCGCGGAACAACGCGACTCCGATGACGCCAAGGTCTTTCGGCCGTCCCGTGCGTGCGGCGTAGGAATCACCAGGATCAGAGAAATAGAAGGCCGCGGTACGGCTCAGGTCCTTGCGCCAGCCCTGGATATTCACGTAGCCGCCCGGCTCCAGCACATAGCCGGCCTGGTCGGGCGAGGCGGATTCGCCGGTCACGGCATTGACGCCATCCACGCTCAGCACGGCCAGCAGGCGCCGGCCAGAGCAATTGCGAATGCGGACGGCGTATTCGTTGCCGGGTTCGCCGACCACGTAGCGTTGGCCGCGGTGGCGGTATTCGGTCAGGACCTCGCTGGTGCCGCGATCGTAGACGTCGACACGCGCGAGCGTGTCGGCCCGGCAAACGCCCATCGGGGCGATGGCCAGCGCGAGGACCGTTGCGGTTGCGGCCGCCAGCAACGTGCGGCGGGTGATCGGATTGCTCATGGCTTGGACTCCGTTTGCAGGGTGTGCGTCCCTGTAAACGGTGGTTCGAGCGAGGCGGGGTTAACTCGCCATGCGACGTTGTCAGGGTGTGTCCGTGCTGGTCAAGCCCGATTAACGCGGCAACGCGTAGGCGACGAGAAAGTCGCCGCGCGTGCTGTCTTCCTTGTAGCCGCCCGCGGCGCTGACGACGTACTGCCGTCCGCCGAGGACGTATGTCATCGGCGTCGCCTGTCCGCCCGCCGGCAGTTTGACTTCCCACACCAGCGTGCCGCTGTCCGTGTCGAAGGCGCGCAGCCGATCGTCGAAACTGGCGGCGATGAACACCAGGCCGCCGGCGGTCACGATGGGCCCGCCGAGACCGGGTATGCCGAGATTGAGCGGAATTAACGGCGTAACACCGAGCGGAATCTGCCACTTGATCGTGCCGCGCGTCATGTCCACGGCCGTGAGCTGACCCCACGGCGGCTTGACGCAGGGAATGCCAAGGTCCGACGTGAAGGACGTGCGCCGCATGCCGTACGGCGTGCCGTGTTGCCTCGAGAAGTCGAAGTCGTCGTAGTCGCCGGAGTCTATTTGCCTTTGCAATTGCTCGCGCGGGATCAGCGCCACGACAAACGGCAAGTTCACGGTATTGGCGATGGCCAGCTGGCGCCGGGGATCGAACGCGATGCCGCCCCAGTTTGAGCCGCCCGCGTTACCCGGTTGCATGAGCGAGTCCTGCAGCGCGGGCGGCTGAAACATGCCCTTGGAGCGGTAGCTCTCAATGCGTTTACGGCAGGTACGGGTATCGAACCACGTGAGTCCCCACGCGTCCTCCGACGTGACCAGTCCCTGACGCACAAGCGCGGGCGGCGCCACGGGATAGGGCTGAGTCGGTGACGGCCGCTCGCCCGGCACGGCGTCCTGTGGCACGGGGCGCTCGACGATGGGAAACACCGGCGTACCGCTGTCGCGGTCGAACGTGAAAAGGAAGCCCATTTTCGTGGCCTGAATGACGGCCGCCACGGGCTTGCCGCCACGCACCAGATTCACCAGCGTCGGTTGCGACGCCAGGTCGTAGTCCCAGAGATCGTGGTGCACCAGTTGCTGTCCCCATCGCAGCTGGCCGGTAGCGCCGTCCAGGGCCACGATGGAATTGGCCCAGCGGTTATCGCCGGGTCGCAGGCCGCCGAAGAAGTCCGGGCTCGCCGAACCCGTCGGCACGAACACGAGCCGGCGCGCGGCATCCACCGACAGCGGCGCCCAGGCGTTGGCGGCGCTGGCGGTTGCGATGCTGCCGGCACTCCATTCCTTGTAGACGGGATTCGACGCCTCGCGCGGGATCGGATCCCAGCTCCAGATCGGTCGGCCACTGCGGGCATCGTAGGCCCGGACAATCCCGAGCTCCTCGAGCACCGCGCGATTGTCACCGATGGCGGAACCGACGATGACCTTGTCGTCGAGGATCGCCGGGGGTGAGGTGACGAGATAGTCCCGCCATTCGTCGCCTTCCTTGAACTGTGATCGCACGTCCTGCAGCAGATTGACGGCGCCGTGCTCGCCGAACTCAACGCAGGGCTTACCCGTGGCCGCATCCAGTGCCAGCAGGCGACCGTCGAGGGTCGGCGCAAAGATTCGCGCGTGGCACACGGCGTCCGGCGGGCTCGACGGGTCCACCCACAGCGACACGCCGCGCGACACGCCATCGGAATAGTGCAGGTCGTTGCGGCTGCGGCTGTCGTGGCGCCAGCGCAGTTGGCCGGTGACGGCGTTCACGGCGACGACGTCCGTGCTGCTGGTGGTGAGGTACAAGGTACCGTCGTGGAGAATCGGCGTGGCTTCAAAGGCCGAGCGACTCCAGTCCTTCACGCCCTGGCCGAGTTCTCCGGTGCGGAAGGTCCAGGCGACTTCCAGCTGGTCGACATTCGCCGGCGTGATCTGTGCCGCGGTTGAGTAGCGCATGCCGCCAGCGTCACCGCCGTACGCGCTCCAACCGACATCGGGAACCGGTGCAGCCGCTGCAAGCGTCATGACGATCGACGACAAAGCGATAAACACCGTCGCTCGACCCACTGGTGCACTCCCGGTCACGAACGGGCATTGGCCGGTCCTCGTGTCGAGACGCTACCACACGCCCTGGGGACCACCGGGGGTACGGTGGAGTGACGATACCAACCGGCCGTTTCCAGGCAAGGTTCATTAAACGAAAAACAATTAACAATCAGCTAAAAAGCCAATACATTAATACAAATATAACACTAAAAATTGATAATTAATCGCGACACCAACGGCAGAAAAAGGGCCCTCAAAGAGGGCCCTCAGTCATCCCCGCCAAAGGGTCGGCTTACTTCGGCAGCTTCGCGTAATACGCAGCCAGGTTGGCAACGTCGGCCGCCGTCATCTTCTTTGCAGCCTTCGCCATCTTGGCGTCCTTGGTCCGTGTGCCGTCCTGGTACTCGGTCATCGCCTTGGTAAAGTCCGCGACCGGCATGCCGGCAATGGGCGAATTCTCGTCGTCGCCCTTGCCGTCGTCACCGTGGCAGTCAACGCAGGCCTCTTCGGCCTTGGCCTTGCCTGCGGCGGCGTCGGCCGCGTAGGACGGGCCGGCGATCAGCGTGAGGGCAGACGCCAGTGCAAGAATGGAGAGCTTGTTCATCGTTACGAATTCCTCGGTGGTAAATGACCGCCTGTGGGCGTCGGCGGCAATTAGGCCAACGCTACACCTGGCCGTTGATGAGCGAAAGTACTTATCCTGATTCCCCAGCGGGTAGCGGAGGTCGCCATGGCATCAGACATCGGCTTCGTGGAGTACGTCTGCGAGCAGATCCGCGGCGCGGGTCACGTGTCGCACCGTCGGATGTTCGGCGAGTTTGCCGTCTACTGCGACGGCAAGGTCGTCGCGCTCGTTTGCGATAACCAGTTCTTCCTCAAGCCGACGGACGCCGGCAAGGCGCTGCTCGATCGGGTCAAGGAAGCGCCGCCCTATCCGGGCGCCAAGCCGTACTACCTGATCGACGCGCAGCTCGACGATGCCGAGGCTGTCGCAGCGATCGTGCGCGCAACCGCCGACGCCCTGCCGCTGCCGAAGGTCAAAACGACGACGGCATCCAGCGCCAGAACGTCGAAGGCAAGAGTCGGCTCGACAGGCAAGAAATCACCTGGCTCGAAGTCGAAGCGATGAGGCTGCGACTCGCCAAGCGCTCCGATATTCCTGGCATGCATCGCGTGCGCCTGGCCGTGCGCGAGAACAGGTTGTCCGACCCGGCCCGCATTACCGAGGCTGACTACGTCGCAGCGATGGAGGATCGCGGTCGCACCTGGGTCATCGAGGCAGAGGGCGTGGTCGTCGCATTTGCGTCCGGCTACCGCGCGGGGAGTGTCTGGGCGCTGTTCGTCCATCCGGACCATGAAGGCCGGGGCTTTGGCAAAGCCCTCCACGCAGCAATGATCGATTGGCTGTGGTCGCAAGGCCACTCGCGCCTGTGGCTGACGACGAGCCCGGGTACACGCGCCGAACGTTTTTACCTCGCGCTGGGTTGGCAGCCGCGCGGCACGGTGTCCGGTGGGGAACTCCGGCTCGAACTGCCTGCACCTTGACCATGCGGCCACGTCGATGACGTCTGGCGTAAACTGAGTCAGCAGCGCAAGGGTCGAGCGCTCAGCGCGGCTGGCCGCCCGGCTGCGCCACGATCTCGGCGACCTTCGCCTCGATCCACTGCTGTGCGCGCTCGTTCACTTCGCGGGGCGTCAGCCCGGTCGGGTCGATCGGTGGGCCGATCACGACGCGGATCGTGCCGGCCTTCTTCAGCAGGCTGCGTCGGCGCCAGAAATACCCGGAGTTGTGCGCGATCGGCACCACCGGTGCGCCGGTATCGCAGGCCAGCAAGGCACCGCTGATGCCGTACTTCCGCGTCTGCCCCGGCGCAACGCGCGTCCCCTCGGGATACACGATTACACCCATGCCTGCAGCCAGCCGTTCACGTCCCTGCTGCACGACCTGGTTGACGGCGGAGTGACCCGCCCGGCGATTGATGGCGATCGGCTTGAAGGTGCTCACTGCCCAGCCAACGATCGGGATCCAGATGACCTCACGCTTGAGGGACCAGGAAGCCGGCGGCACGACAAACATCTGTGCCAGCGTTTCCCACACCGACGAATGTTTCCACAGGGAGATGAACGGGCGCGACGGCAGGTTCTCCTGCCCTTCGATGACGTACCCCAGGCCGCAAACGACTTTGGCCAGCCACGTCAGGGACAGGCCCCAGGCCCGCGGGATCACGTAACGCTGCTCGATGCTGAGCGGCAGCAGCGCCGACAGCAGCACGATGACACCGAAAAACCCCGTGCCCAGGAACAACAGCACGGTGTAGATCACCGAGCGGAGCCACTGCAGCATCTGTCTCAGCCCGGCAACCGCGACAGGTCGGCCACCCGCATGAACAAACCGCGCATGCGATTCAGCAACGCCAGTCGGTTCGCACGCAGGGCCGGATCGTCCGCATTGACCATCACGGAGTCGAAGAAATCATCGACCGCCTTGCGCAAGGCCGCGAGCTGCTGCAGCGCAGGGGCGTAGTCGCGTGCCGCGAACATCGGCTCGACCTCGCGCGCAATCGCCACCACCTGCTCGGCCAGCACTTGCTCCGCGGGGTCGATGAGCTGCGATTCATTGACCGTTTCGCCCACGGGCTCCGCCACCTTTTTCAGGATGTTGGCAATGCGCTTGTTGGCCGCCGCGAGGCTGGCTGCGTCCGGCAACTGCAGGAACCGCACCAGTGCGCGCAGCCGGGCATCGAAATCGAGCGCCGACGCGGGGCGAGTCGCCAGCACGGCGTCGAACGCTTCGACCGAAACAGTGATATCGGCGGTTCCTTCCACGTAATACGCACGCAGGCGTTCGAGCACGTAGTCGTAGACCTCGACCGCAAGCTTTTCAGCATCGATCGCGCCCAACGACTTGCCCTGCCCGGTCGCGACGCGCGCCATGTCGTCTCGCGCGGCGGCGACGGCCTGACCGATCAGCTGCTGCAGGTCGAGGTCGAGCCCGTGCTCGATCGACGTGCGCAACAGGCCGAGTGCCGCACGGCGCAGGCCGAACGGATCGCGCGTGCCGGTCGGCTTCTGGCCCGTTGCGTAGATGCCCGCAATCGTGTCGAGCTTGTCCGCAATCGAGAGCGCCATGCCCGTGCGCGTGACCGGCAAGGCATCGCCCGCAAAGCGGGGCAGGTACTGCTCGCGCAGCGCCTCGGCGACGTCGGCCGGTTCGTGATCGTGCAACGCGTAATACCTGCCCATCAGGCCCTGCAGTTCAGGGAACTCCCCCACCATGTGGGTGAGCAGGTCGCACTTGCTGAGCACTGCGGCACGATCGGCCAGGGCCGGGTCGCCGCCGATGGTCGCAGCAATCGATTTCACCAGGGCGCGCACGCGCTCCGACTTGTCGTGCTGCGAGCCGAGCTGCGTCTGGAAGGTCACGCGCTTGAGCGCATCCACTTGCGTCTCGAGCGGGTGCTGGCGATCGGTCTTGTAAAAGAACGCAGCATCGGTCAGGCGCGGGCGCACGACTCGCTCGTTGCCGGCGATCACCTGTGACGGGTCACGGCTCTCGATGTTGGAAACCGTGATGAACCAGGGCATCAGCTTTCCCTGCGCATCGCGCACAGGGAAATACCGCTGGTGCTCCTGCATCGTGGCGATCAGCACTTCGGCCGGCAGTTCGAGGAATTGCGGGTCGAATCGTCCCGCCAGCGGGACCGGCCATTCGACCAGGCCCGTGACCTCGTCGAGCAGCGCGCCGTCGATGACGGCGATGCCATCCAGCTTCTCGGCGACGGCGGTGACGCCGGCTCGAATGCTGTCGCGGCGTGCATTCACGTCGGCCATGACTTTGCCGCGCTTGAGCAGAGTACCAACGTAGGATGCCGGGCTCGAGACCCGGAGCGCCTTCGGTGCCATGAAGCGGTGACCGTAGGTGACGTTGCCTGCCTTCTGGCCGAGGATCTCCGTCTCTACTACATCGTTGCCCCACAGCATCAGCACCCAGTGCACCGGGCGCACGAACAGTGCTTCGCCGGCGCCCCAGCGCATGCGTTTGGCGATCGGCAACGCATCGAGCGATGCCGTGACGATGGCGGGGAGCAGGTTCACGGTGCGCGCACCCGTCTCGGTGCCACGGAAGACGAGCCACTCACCCTTGGGCGTCTCGATCTTCTCGAGCGCCGAGACGTCGACGCCGCAGCCACGCGCAAAAGCAACGGCTGCCTGCGTTGGAGCACCGTTCACATCAAAAGCGGCTTTCACGGGCGGGCCGCGCTTTTCGAGCGGACGGTCCGGCTGTTGTTCGATCAGTTTCCTGACGCGCACGGCCAGCCGGCGCGGGGTCGCGAATGCCTCAAGCGACTTGTAAGCGATGCCGTCGTCCTTGAGTCCCTTGGCCACCCCTTCGGCAAACGCTGCGCTCAGGTTGAGCAGCGACTTGGGCGGCAACTCTTCGGTGCCGATCTCGACCAGGAAATCGCGGGAGGCGCTCATGCCAGGCCTCCGGTAGGGGAGCCTCCCCAATTTCCATTGGAAATTGGGGAGGCTCCCCTCTCCGGCAGCGGCGGATCGACATGCAAAATAGGGGAGGCTCCCCTATTTTGCAGCATCGGGAACCCGAGCGCCTCGCGGCTGGCGTAGTACGCCTCGGCCACACCGCGGGCCAGCGTGCGCACTCGCAGGATGTAACGCTGACGCTCGGTCACCGAGATCGCCTTGCGCGCGTCGAGCAAGTTGAACGTGTGCGAGGTCTTGAGCATGCGCTCGTAGGCCGGCAGCGCTAGCTTGACCTCGAGCATCCGCAGGCACTCTTTTTCATGAGCGTCGAACTGCCGGAACAGCTCGTCGACGTCCGCGTATTCGAAGTTGTACTTCGACTGCTCGACCTCGTTCTGGTGGTAGACGTCGCCGTACGTGACGCGGCCGAGCGGCCCGTCGGTCCAGACCAGATCGAACACGCTCTCGACACCCTGCAGGTACATCGCGAGCCGCTCGAGGCCGTAGGTGATCTCGCCCATGACGGGCCGGCAGTCGAGGCCACCCACCTGCTGGAAGTACGTGAACTGCGTGACCTCCATGCCGTTCAGCCAGATCTCCCAGCCGAGGCCCCAGGCGCCGAGCGTTGGCGATTCCCAGTTGTCTTCGACCAGCCGGACGTCGTGCACGAGCGGGTCGATGCCGACGGCGCGCAGCGAACCGAGGTACAGCTCGATCATGTCCGGCGGCGACGGTTTGATCGCCACCTGGTACTGGTAGTAGTGCTGCAGCCGGAACGGGTTGTCGCCGTAGCGGCCGTCGGTCGGCCGGCGCGAGGGCTGCACGTACGCGGCGCTCCAGGGCTCGGGTCCGACCGCACGCAGGAAGGTGGCGGTGTGGAAAGTACCCGCACCGACCTCCATGTCGTAGGGCTGCAGGATCACGCAACCCCGCTCGGCCCAATAGCGTTGCAGCGTGAGCAGGAGGTCCTGGAAGGTGCGGGGAGGCTGGGCCACTTTGGGCATGGGGAGGAGGCTCACTGCTCGCGCAAAGAGCGGCAGTATAGCAACCGCGCCGGCTCTGTCCGTGTCGAACGATTGTCAATCAAGTACTGACAGTTATCTGGCTATTGACTCGTCAGCGGAGTAATTATTCACTTCCAATTAAGCAAGGATCGTGACCTGCCGAACCGTTGTCGCCATGGTGTTGCCGCCGATCAACGGGTCACCCGCTCCGCCTTGAGTCTGCGCGCGAAGAACTCCATTGCCGCCTTCGTTTTCGTTTCCCCGCTGACGGTCAGCGTGATTCCACTTTCGGCCAGATAAGCTTTGAACGCGGCGGCGACCTGGAAGCCTTCTTCCGGCAGGGACTTGGTCGAAACCTCGAGGATCCGAGAGCCATCGGGATACAGCCACATTTCCACGATGACGCGGCGGTCGAAGTTCTTCGGGTTGTGCTTGGCCTTGAGCAAAAAGGTTGGGCCCAGCGTGACCAGCGAGTCCATCCCGATGCCCGCAGGAGCGTGTGCATCGTAGAACGCCAGCTGCTCTTTGGAGAACAGTGACCGCAGCGGCTTGGTGCCCGTGGTCACGTCCAGCACTTCCTGGGCGGTGCAGGTTCCCTTCAGCGACGCCGAGCACACGAATCCGCCCGGCATCGCGTCCAGTTCGACTTTGAAGCTGCCTGAGCGACGAAGGCCTGGGTCGATCGTGGCTGGATCCACCGGTCGCAATTTCACGACGGTATCGGCACGCCCACCCTGGATGCGCCGGGCTCGGACAATCAGTCCAGCCTTGTTCAGGTCCAGGCCGGGAGTATCGAAGAAAAAGGCCTGCCGCGGCTGCGCCTCGACCGGATCCAGTCCGATGCCAGCGATCGTCGCACGATGGCCTGTGGCCGGCACGACGAACTTCAGTTCGACGCTGTTCGCCCCTTTGAGGAGCTTGAGCACCCTGGTCACTTGTTCGTTCGACAGTGCCACCACTGAACCGGCCGGCGTGGTTGTCCTGGCCTTGCGGGATTTCGTGGCCTTGCGGGACTTGATTGTCTTCCTGGCTTTCACTGTCTTCCTGGCCGTCATGGTCTGCTCCGTAATTCATGGACCAAATCGTTCGGCCAGCACCCCGTGGCGCAGGCCGCGATCGCTCACCGTCAGCGTCTCCTTGCCCAGTTTCTCCATGACGGTCCGGACGATGCACGCACCGGCGAGAATGACTTCCGCCCGTTTCGGCTGCAGCCCGACGATGGTACGACGGCCGTCGGCATCCCGCGACCGGTAAAGCTCGATCTGCCGGTCGATTTCGGCGCGGTCGAGCACTGTGCCCTGGACGATCGTTGGATCGTAGCGCGCAAGTCCGTGCTTGACGGCGGTGATGTTGGTCACCGCGCCACCCATCGCCACCAGTGCGGCAGGAACCGGGCGACCGTCGATGCGTGACAGGTCTGCCGCAATGGCTGCCATGGCCCCGCGCAAGACCTCGGCTGAGACGATGCCGTCCAGCTTGAAGCGCTCGGTGTAACGCACCGCACCGACGTCGACGCTGAAGCGCTCGTCCACGCTCGACTCGTGCCCGAAGGTGAACTGCGTACTGCCACCGCCGGTGTCGAACGCCACGAGCGAGCCCGTGCTCAAGCCGAGTCCCGACCTGGCTGCCACGTACGCCAGCCGACCCTCTTCTTCGCCCGAGATCACTGCGATGCGCACGCCCGTGCGCGCCTCGATCGCGGCGAGGACTACGTCGCGGTTGGACGCGATGCGCAGGCCAGCGGTGCCCACCGCTGCGGTCGCCAGTATCTTGTGTCGCTTTGCTTCATCGACCATGCCTGCAATCGCGGCAGCTGTCCGTTCGAGCGCGGCGTCGGCGATGACGCCGTGCTGCTCGAGTCCCTCACCCAGGCGGGTCATCTCCGCGCGGTCGACGACGGCGTGCCACTTGCCGTCACGTTCACGCTCGCCGATGTGGAACTTGATCGAATTGGTGCCGACGTCGATCACCGCAAAGCGCAACGGCTCGCCGTCGATCAGCGCGGCCAGGCCGCGGGGGTAGCTCGTGTTCACGTAGCCGCTCAATCCCAGGCTGTGGACGGCGGCGATGACCGCAGCGGCGTCCTCGGATTCGACGGCGATCGTGCGCGTCGGCTTGCCGTCCGCGACGACTTCGGAAAGCTCGGCCATGCACCCGCCCACCGTGTAGCGCGTTCGTCGCTTGTCCACGCTGACGGCGCGAATGTGGCCGCTAGGCACGGCGAGCTCGCGGATGAACTCGTCCAGGCTGTAGCTCTCGCGGCGCAGCGGTGGCTGTTCGAGGCGAAGCGCCTCGAACACCTTGGCCACCTCGGCCGCCGGCAACGGGAATCCCGCCTTCATGACGGGCGTCCATTGCTCCAGGCCGTTGCGATCCACCTCGCGCAGGACCTTGATGTCCATGAGTGCGTCGCGCACCTTCACGTTGTCGCCGGCCCCGGAAAGCAGGTAGGTCTCGCTACTCTCCTGGACGCCGACCGGGGCTAGTGCCGCCAGCTTTGATTCTGCAGGTCCGAGACGCGGCCCGAACCAGCGCCACTCCCACCGAGGAACGATTACAGTCATGGTCATGCTTCCTGTTGTCTGGCGCCGGGGCAGCCTTTCAAGGTTTCCAGTCCACGGCGTGCTCATCGAGATACGCGTCGACGGCGGCCCCCAGGGTGGGGTAGAAACTCGCGGCGCCGAGGCGCTCGAGCAGTTCAAAGCGTTTCAGCTTGTCCTTGACCGGATCCTTCATTTCCGCGAACCGCAGTTCGACGCCCGCTTCGCGCAGCTTTTGTGCCAGCTCGGCCAGCACGTCCGCCGATGTCACGTCGACGCTGGTGACCGGCTCGGCGGACACGACGATGCGCCGCACCGGCGTCGGCGACTGCGCGACAGCTTCCAGCACGCTCGCGTGGAACAGCTCGGCGTTGGCGAAAAACAGCGGCGCATCCCAGCGGAACAGCACCAGGCCGGGGATCAGTCGCGCCGCCGGGTAGCGCTGGATGTCGTGGTAGCCGCGGATGCCGTCGACCCGGCCCAGCACGGCATGGTGGGGCCGCCAGCCGTCCCACAGGAATTCAATGACCGCGATGATGATCGCCAGGCCGATGCCGGGAATCACTCCCAGCAAGGCGACGCCGGCGAAGCAGGCGACGGACAGCCAGAACTCCCAGCGCTGGATGCGAAAGATACGGCGCAGGTCGTTGAATTCGAACAGTCCGCAGGCTGAGGCGATCACGACTGCCGCCAGCGCGCTGTTAGGCAGGTGCTGCAGCAGGTCGGGTGCCAGCACCAGCAGCAACGCGACGGCCACGGCGCCGACCACTCCTGTGAGCTGGGTCCGCGCGCCCGCGGCCTCGGCGACCGGGGTACGCGACGAGCTGCTGCTGATCGGAAACCCCTGAAACAGCCCGCCGGCGAGGTTGGCGACACCGAGGCCGATCATCTCCTGGTTCGGATCAACCCTGGTGCGAGTCCTGGCCGCATAGGTGCGGGACAGCACGCTGGTGTCGGCGAACGCGACCATGGCGACGGCGCAGCCGCCTATCACCACCTGGCCGAGGTCGGCGAGACCGATCCATGGCAGGGTGAACGAGGGCAGGCCTTGCGGCAGTGGACCAAGCACCTTCACTGCAGCGTCCTGGTCGAGAGCAAGCACGCCGACGGCAACGGTCGCACCCACGACCGCAATCAGGAGGCCCGGCACCCGGTGGAAGCGCTTCAGCAGCAGGATCGCGGCCAGCGTCGAGGCGCCTACCGCGAACGCAACCCAGTTGGCCTTGCCGTCCAGCACCGCCGTGGCGATCTGCGTCACGTCGCGTACCGGACCGCCACCGTCGATCGAGAAGCCGAACAGCTTGGGCAACTGGCTGATCAGCACCGTGAGCGCGATGCCGTTCATGTAGCCGTAGCGGATCGGCTTGGACAGCAGCTCGGTGACGAATCCCAGGCGCAGCACGCCGATCAGGATGCACACCAGCCCGGAGACGACCGCCATCATGCTCGCCAGGGCCACGGCTCGCATCGGCTCGCCGCCCGAGAGCGGCAACACGACCGCGAGAATCACCGCGGCGAGGGAGGAGTCCGGCCCCAGCACCAGGATCCGGCTGGGACCGAACAGTGCGTAGGCCAGCAGCGGGACGATCGTGGCATACAGGCCGTAGATTCCCGGGACGCCCGAGGCAACGGCATAAGCGATGCCGACCGGCACCAGCATCGTCGTCAGCACCAGGCCGGCCATCAGGTCGCGTGGCAGCCAGGCGGCTTCGTAGCGGCCCAGGGTCTGCAGTCCGGGCAGCCACCGTGTCCAGCGGTTCAAGCTCTGTCCTTCACGTCAGGTCCGCGTATAGGTGTTCTGCAACCTCAGCGGATGGCGTAGCCGCCGTCGACGCGGATCGTTTCGCCGGTGACGAAGTCTGCGGCGCTCGAGGCCAGGAAGATCGCCGTTCCAGCCATCTCCTCGGGCTGTCCCCAGCGGCCGGCGGGCGTGCGTGCCAGAATCTCGTCGTTCATGGTCTTGAATTCCCTGGTCCGGACAACCGCGGTCATGTCCGTCTCGACCCAGCCCGGTGCGATTGCGTTGACCTGGATGCCATGCGGCGCCAGCTCGATGGCCATCGACCTGGTGAGTTGCACGATCGCGCCTTTCGCGGCGCTGTAGGAGGGAATCGGTCCGGCACCAAAATAGGAATACATGCTGCCGACGTTGATGATCTTGCCGCGCTTGCGGGTGGCCATCGACGCGGCGGCAATTTTCGACAGCAGGAACACGGCGTTCAGCTGCGTCTCGATGACGGCATCCCAGGATTCGGCCGTCTCCTGCAGGATGCCGCCGGTGACGTTGGCGATACCGGCGTTGTTGACGAGGATGTCCACCGGACCCAGTTCCACCTCGACCCGGCGGAATGCGGGTTCGAGCGCGGTACGATCCGTGACGTCCACCGCGAGCGCCAACGCGCGTGCTCCGGTGGCCTTCAGTTCCGCCAGCACCTCGGCATTCTTCTCCGCGTTGCGTCCGAAGATCGCGACGGCTGCTCCTGCCTGCGCAAAGCCGAGAGCAATGCCACGGCCGATGCCCCGGTTGCCGCCAGTCACCAAGGCCACCCGGCCCGCGAGATTGAACGATGCGGATGCCGTCATGCGTGTCTCCCCTGGGATGATTGACCGACGCGTGCCGCCAGCCGCTCGCGGTACTCGTCGAGCGGAAACAGCGCGACCTCGCCCGAGCTCTGATCCCGCGCGCCCTCCTTGAAATCGAACGGGTTGTCGACGTCCTTGATGAGTCGCAGCATGTAGATGTTTACCAGTGCAACGAACGGCACCAGCAGCGACTCGGCAATCATGCTCTTGAAGCGCGCGATCATCATCAGCGAGATGATCATCACGATCAGCACTTCGAGCAGAGCATAGGCGGGCGGCAGGAACCCCGTGCGCGCGATCACGTCGATGCGGCTGACGCATTTCCGTACCATCAGCAGTTGCTGCACGGCGCGCGAGGCGTACGGGCCGGCCCCGGTGCGTTCGAGTTGCCGCAGCACTTCGCTCAGCCGGGTCATGGCGGCGTAGACCTCCGGCGTGGAGACGCGTCGCATCAACCAGGCCCGGATCGCGTCGGTCAGCGCCAGCAGTTCATGGCGCAGGTCGGCCAGGTCGAGGGCCGGTCGGTCCGTCGCCGCCAGCACGCAGATCTCCTCGATGGTCTCGAGAGTGCAGGACAGGTCGGCCGGCAGTTTCTCGGCTTCCTTGTAATCGGCCATGGTACCGGCCAGCAGGAAACCGATCAGGAATACGCCGGAGGTCAGGATGATGCCGACGTCCGAGAAATCGATCAGTCCCTCGAAACCGAGCACGCGTTCGAGGAACAGCTTCAGGCCGAGCAGGGTCAATACGACCGGCAGGGTCGAGACCATCAATTTCCACTTGAGCACGCCACCTCCCCTCGGGTCCTGCGATCATAGCCAGCACCACTGGCCGCTCCGTTTTAGCATGCAGCCGCAGACGACGCGCGTCGACAGCCCAAAGAGACATAACCAATGACGGCAACCCTTCCGAACGACGAGTCCGCCGGCAAGCTGGTGAAGTACCTGCTGGAGAAGGGGCTGGGCGGGTTCCCGCCGCTGTCGAGCGCCACGAACCTGGCCGATGAGTACCTGATTGATCGTGACTTCGACAGCAACGACGAGCGCGTGGCTGCGCTGATCAAGTGGGAGATGACCAAGAACTTCACGACCGGATTCATCACCGGTCTCGGTGGCATCGTCACATTGCCGGTCGGCGTGCCATCGGCACTCGGGGCATCCTGGCTCATCCAGGCGCGCATGGCCGGCGCGATCGCGAGGATCTACGGGCACGACCTCGCCGAGGAGCGTGTTCGAACGCTGATTCTGCTCAGTCTTGCCGGCGACGTCGCGAAACAAGCCATGTCGGACCTTGGCCTCAACCTGGGCTCGAAGCTGCCCCAGTCGGCGATGAAGCAGGTGCCTGGTCGCGCCCTGGTCGAGTTCAACAAGCGGATCGGCCTGCAGTTGCTGACGAAGGCCGGCCAGCGCGGCCTCGCGCAGTTTCCGAAAGCGATTCCCGTCGTCGGCGGCGTAGTCGGCGGCGCGTTCGATGCCGTGGTGTGCCGCATGGTGGGGCGGACTGCAAGAAAGCTGTTCCGGCCGGTCGCCGAGCTGTAGCAGCGGTCAGAGAAATTTTTCGATGATGGCGTGCACGTTCATACGCGCCCGCAGCTTGACGCAGATCAGGAACGTGCCGATCAGCTTGCGGTGCAGGAAAATCGTGGCAGGCGGTGGCGAGCGCAAGCCCTTGCCGAAAGCGACGGCGAGGCCGAGGTCGCGTGCGCGAACGGCGAGGCCCGACGCGGCAAAATCGTAAGGCCCGTGATGCACGAGCGGCTCGCAAGCGAGCCGGATGATGTCCGCAGCATTGCGGATCATGGCTTCGGGATCGTCCGGGTGGGCGTAGCCGATCGCGAACATGGCTTCGCGCAAGGCAGCGTCGTCGCCAGCGAGCATGGCGCGACACGCATCGCGGTAGCTGGCAACGAGCGCGGCGGGATACTCACCGGCGGAGCCCAGGTCGAGCAGCGCCACCTGCTGCGTTGCCGGCAGGTAGAGGTAGTTCGCGAAATTGGGGTCGGTCTGCACGAAGCGGAACTCGAACAGTTCGCGGAACATCAGTTCATACAGCGTGCGGGCGACGGCGTTGCGCCGCGCCTGCGGCACGGCCTCACTCGTCAGGGCTTCCAGCGGTTCACCCTCGATCCAGTCCATCGCCAGCACGTGCCGCGTGGTGAGCGTGCGATCGACGCGCGGCACGACGACTTCGGGCATGACGGTGACCAGCTTGCGGTAGCGCTCGAGGTGGCGGGCCTCACTCTCGTAGTCTGTCTCGAGCTTGAGCTGGCGCTTGGCCTCGCGCGTTAGCGCGGGCACGTCGAGCTGCAGCGGCAGGAAGTCGAGGCGTCGCAGCAGCGTGGCGAGGTTGTCGACGTCGCTGTCCACGCTGCGCGCCACGCCGGGATACTGGATCTTGAGCGCGAGTTCGCGACCGCCGAGCTTGCGCGCACGGTGGATCTGGCCAATCGAGGCCGCCGCGACCGGATCGAAATCGAAGTGCGCGAATTTCTGCTGCCAGCCCTTGCCGTATTCGCGGCCCAGCACGCGACGCAGCTGGCTGTCGGGCATCGAGTAGCCCTGTGAACGCAGCACGTCGAGTGCGCGGCGGAACTCCTCGGGCACGAGTTCTTCACCTGACATCGAGATCAGTTGCCCGAGTTTCATGGCGGGTCCACGCAGCACCGCGAGCCTGCGCGCAAGCATTTCCGCATTGCCCGGGGTGAGCAGCGAAGCCGCCAGGTCGACAGGCTTGCCGCTCGACAGTTGCCGCGCCGTGCCCACGGCTGCCGACAGTGCGAGCTCGCCGGTCAGCATGCCGAAGCGTAACGCCCGACCGAGGCGGGAGGTGGGAACGGCGCCGCTCTTGCGGCGGGTGTCGACAGGCATGGTGACAGCGAGACCTGGAGAGCGATGACCGTGGTATCCGGCATCGTAGACCGAAAAGTCGCGGGGCGGGCCGGCGTCAGGTGTACGCCTGGTACTTCTCCAGGTAGCGCACTGGCTTCGACAGCGCATCACGCCGGAACGGATCGCCCAGTTCCTGCGTCAGCATCATCTCGATGACCGTGCATTTTCCTGCTGCCTGCGCTTGCACCGAAGCCTGCAAGGCGGGGCCAACGTCCGACAGCCTGTCGACCGTCACTCCTTCGCAACCGAACGCCTGCGCGACCGCCGCCCAGCTCGGGCTGTCGAGATTGACGGCATTGAAGCGCTGCGAGTAGAAATCGACGTGGTTCTTTTTCTCGGCGCCCCACTGGCCGTTGTTGAAGACGATCACTGTCACGCCGATCTTCTCGCGGGCGCACGTGAGCAGCTCGTTCAGGCTGATGCCCCAGGCGCCGTCGCCCACGTACGCAATGGCCGGCCGCTCGGGCGATGCGATCTTTGCGCCGCACGCCACGGGAAAAGCATAACCGCAGTTGCCGAAACTCATAGCGGCGAACAGCGAGCGCGGCTGCTCGAACCGCAGGTAGGAATTCGCGACTGAGCAGACGTTGCCGATGTCCGTCGAAACCATCGCACCTGGCGGCATGGCTTGCTCGAGCTCGCGCAGCATCTGGCGGGGATGCATGAACTTCGAGTCCTTGGCGATTTCGAGGGAGAATGGATCGCGCTCGTGCGTCCATGCGCCGAGTTCCTGCTCCCACGCAGACTTCTCGGCCACGATCCGCTGCGAGCGCTCGGCCTTGTTCGCGCTGCAGTCGAGATCGCGTCCAGCGAGACGCTCGAGCAGCGCCGCCGCCGCGGCTTTCGCATCGCCGTTGATGCCCACCGAGATCGGCTTGACCAGCCCCAGCATCTTCGCGTCGACGTCGACCTGGATGATCTTCGCACTGGCCGGCCAGTAATCCAGGCCGTGTTGCGGCAGCGTGCCGAACGGGCCGAGCCGCGTGCCAAGCGCGAGTACGACATCCGCCTGGGCAATCAGCTTCATCGCAGCCTTGGAGCCCTGGTAGCCGAGCGGACCACACCAGAGCGGGTGCGAGGCCGGGAACGAATCGTTGTGCAGGTAGCTGTTGCAGACCGGCGCGTGCAGAAGTTCGGCGAGCTGCACCGCTTCCCTGGCGCCCTCGGCGACGATGACGCCGCCGCCCGCCAGGATGACCGGGAATTTCGCCCTTGCGAGCAAGGCAGCTGCTTCATCCAGCGCCTGGGCATCGCCCGGCCCACGACCGATGCGCATGGGTGGCGCAATCACTGCAGTGCATTCGCCATAGAAGTAGTCGCGCGGAATGTTGAGCTGTGCCGGACCCATCTCCAGCATGGCGCGGTCGAAGCAGCGGGCCGCGATTTCGGCCATGCGCCGCGGATTGTTGACGTGACCCTGGAACCTGGTGATCTTCGAGAAAATCGGCAGCTGTTCCGTTTCCTGGAAACCGCCGAGCCCCATCGTCATCGAGCCCGTCTCCGGCGTAATGAACACGACCGGTGAGTGCGCCCAGTAGGCGGCGGCAATGGCAGTGACGAAATTCGTGATGCCGGGGCCGTTCTGGGCGATGCACACGCCGTGGCGACCGGAGGCGCGCGCATAGCCATCGGCCATGTGCGCTGCGCCCTGCTCGTGCGCCACCGGAATGAACCGGATACCGGCGGCCGGGAAGATGTCCAGGGCATCCATGTAGGCCGAGCCGACGATGCCAAAGACGTCGGTAACGCCGTTGGCGGCGAGCGTTTCGACCAGGGCTTCCGAGGGGGTCATGCGCTGCGCGCCGGGATTGCCACTCACGTAATTCTCCTTCGACAGGCGCGCATTGTCCGGCAGGCCGCTCGCCCCGTCATCGTGATCTGCCGAAGTCTGCCGGACTCACGTTCTCCTGGCGCACCAGAAAAATGGGCGACCCGAGGGCCGCCCATTGATCCGATGCGCTCGCAGTGTTCGATCAGGAAGCCGGCGCCGCCTCGGTCGCTACCGGCGCTTCGCTGCTGAGTTCCGGCGGGACAATCGCAGTCCACGTCGAATCCGGATCGAACTTCTGGATCGTCTCGACGACCGTCGCCGTGTCCTCGCCCAGGTCTTGCTGGAAGACCACGCCGTCGTGATTGACGATGAAGGTCATCACGCCGCTGACGCCATAGTCGGCAGGCCACGCGATTCCCGCGAAACCTTCGGTCAGCACGCCGTCCTTGAAGTATTCGCGGGCGCCGCCGTTCGCATTGGTGCCCTGCGCATACAGCATGCGGTAGTAATAGCCGTGGTATGGCGTACGCCCGCCAGCCGCATACCCCTCCTCCGCGGCGGCTGCGACGAACGGGCCGGACGGGCTCGGCGTCTCACCCTCGGCGGTCGGCCAGTACAAGCCGTTGTGCATGCCTTCGTCGCTGATCAGCTTCAGCGCGTAAATGCCCGCTGGATCGCCATCACGCCCCTCGGACGCGTAGGCGTTCTGCGCGTTCACGTAGCCGTACATCACGTCAATGGCGCCCAGCTCGTTCTCACCCACTCGCCGGTAGATCACTTCGTCCGCGCCGGCCGCGCCGTCCCAGACCCACTTGCCGTCACGCTGCACGAGCGGGATCGGCATCGGCCACTCGTTGTCGCCGACGGTCAGCAGCATCTTGTCGCCGTCCGCCGCGAGTGCGTTCTTCGCCTTATACGACGCGAGGAAATCAGCACGGTCCGTCTTGTCGGCCACAGGGTCGCCCGAAGACAACAGATCCTCGGTCCCGGGACCCAGCAGCTTGGCCATCGCCGCGGTGTCGTCTTTTTCCAGCGCTGCGACGAGCGCTGCGACGGCGGCCTCTGGCGTTGCGAAGCCGGCCGCTTCATCCTTCTTGCCGGCACAGCCCGTGGCCAGCAATGTAAGCGCCACCAGTGATGCGGTCGCTCGCGCGCGAACGATCTTACGTTCTGTGTTCTTCATGTTCATGCTCCTCGCTCAGCGCGCTTTCTTCTTGCCGCCACCGCCACCGCCACCGCCCTTGCTGCGGGCGCCCTGCGGCATGCTCTGCTTGCCGCGCTGGCTCGCTGCGCCCGCGCTGCCGCGGTTGCTGTTCGCGCCCGACATTGCGGTGCCCTTGTGTGCCTTGTTGCCACCCTGCTGCATGCCAGGTGACGGGCGGTTCATCGGGGCTGGCTTGGCTGAGGGTTTCGGCGACGGCCGCTGCGAATTGCCGGCGCCGTAACCGCGATCGCCGCTCGGCATGGATTTCTGCGAGGGCTTCGGCATGTCGCGCGTGGCCGGTTTCTGCATCGGCTTCTGCGCGGGCTTCTGTATGTCACGTGTGCCCGGCATCGAGCCCGTGGACGGACGATTCGCCTTGTCTTTACCCGCGTACGATCCCTGCACCTTCGGCGCCGTCTTGTTCTGAGCGCCGGGGCGCGCATTCGAGGCAGGCTTCGAATAGCCCGGTGCGGCCGAGTTGATCCGCTCCTGTGGGCTTTTTGCCGAAGCGGGTCGCTTGTCCTTGCCTGCATAACCCTGCTGGCCCTTCCAGTTGCTGGCCGTTGCGTTGGACGCAGGTCGCTTGACGTCTGCCGGCATGGCGCGCGGCTGGCGCTTGCTGAGGTCGTTCAGGTCGGACCGGTTCGGCTTCGCCTGCGTGATCGGGCTGCTGGTCTTGCGCGCCTTGTTGTAGCCGCCGTTGTTGGCACCCAGGCCCGGTTTGTTGTCGTACTTATTCCAGTAGTTGTTGTTATTGCCGCCGGGGCGGTTGCCGCCGCCGGTGTTGACGTAGATGTTGCCGTTGTTCTGGAAGCCGCTGTTGTAGTTCGGCGGGCGGTTGTAACCGTTGCTCGGGTAGTAGCCGCCGCCGTACGACGGGCGGTACGGGTACGGCGGGTAATAAGGCATGCCGCCATAGCCGTAGTTCGGGTAGTAGTAGCCGTGGCGATAGTCGTCGTCGTCGTCATCGAAGAGTTCGTTGACGAGGATGCCGGCGCCGAACGAGAGCAGGCCCGTGGTGATCAGCGTACCGGTGCTGTGGCCCGACTTCTCGGTCGTGGTGGTGGTCGTCGTCGCAACGGGCGCGGTTGCCGCGGCAGGCGCCGGTGCGTAGACGGCTTGCGGGTCGTACGTCGGCACGTAGACCACTTCCGGCTTCGGCGGCTTCAGCACGACCACTTCCTGGCCTTCCTGCTGCTGCGTCTCGACGAGCATCGCCTCGGACGACTTCAGGTTGCCGACGTCCATGGCCTGTTTGCGCAGGCGCTGCACCGCAGCGAGCACGCCGGCCTGGTCGGCAACGAACGCCTGGCCCAGTTCGGTCGTCCAGCCCATTTCCATGCACATCATGTCGATGGTCTGCGGGAACTGGACGAGCGCGCGGATCGGCGGGGTGAACCCGGCCTGCGCGGCGCCGTCGTCGAGCGCCTTCCCTTCGAGACCCTCGTTGGCAATGAGCCAGTTGCCGGCGTCGAGCACTTCCTGCGGATTGGTCGCGGCGATCAGCACCTGCGACAGCACCGGATCGGGATAGAGCGCGATCGGCGCGAGAAGTTCCTCGAGCGCTTCAGCGGTCCACGTGGCGTTGGCGACGTCGGTCGCGCTGACGGGGGTGGGGACTGGCGCCGGAGCTGAAGGCACAGCTTCGGGTGTTGCAGCGGGCGGAGTTGTGGTTGTGGCTGCGGGCTCTTCCTTCGAGCCGCAACCGGCAAGCGCCGTTGCGACGCCGAATGCGAGAGCGATCGCCAGCGAACGGCGATCCAGGGCGCGAATCTTCATCGGGACCTCCCCCGCATCGGCGCGGGTCTTTTTTATCGACGCACGATCCCGGCCGCCACTTGGTGACAGCAGTCACGTGTATTTCCGCACCCCCCGAATCGAATCCAACTGTAGCACGGTGCCGGCGGAATTCCGTGGGGCGCAGGCATTCCGCGCGCTCCGGCGGGCTGCGCAACCCGTTCGGGGTAGTGGCATGGCGAAGAGGCAATCAGTCTCGTACGCACCAAACTAGAGCGATTAACTCAGCAAATGCACCATTAATGCGCACGTAACCAGCATCAATCGAGCTGATCGGGTTATTGCTGCCGCAGGTTGCGCGATTTTCGTGCGATGGCATAATTGGTGCATTCCGAATGCGCTCACAGGCAACGCTGCAGGGCCGTCGCGGCGAGCGACCCTGAGCATCCCATTCGCTGCACGAATTCATCAGGAGACCCCATGAGCACCGGTGCCGACGTCCTCAAGCTGATCGAGGAAAAGGGAATCAAGTACGTTGACCTTCGTTTCACCGACACGAAGGGCAAGGAACAGCACGTAACCGTGCCGACCCGCATGGTCGATGACGCCTTCTTCGAGGACGGCAAGGGCTTCGACGGCTCGTCGATCGCCGGCTGGAAAGGCATCCAGGAGTCCGACATGATCCTCATGCCGGATGCGAGCACCGCCATCGTCGATCCGTTCTTCGAAGAACCGACGCTCAACCTGCGCTGCGACATCGTCGAACCGTCGACGATGCAGGGCTATGAGCGCGACCCGCGCTCGCTCGCGAAGCGTGCCGAGGCCTACCTGAAATCGACCGGCATCGCCGATGCCTCGTTGTGGGGCCCCGAAAACGAATTCTTCATCTTCGACAACGTGCGTCACGGCAGCTCGATCAACGGCTGCTTCTACGAAGTCGATTCCGCGCAGGGCGCGTGGAATTCGGGCGCGCAGCTCGACGGCGGCAACCTCGGTCACCGTCCAACCGTGAAGGGCGGCTACTTCCCCGTCCCGCCGGTCGACACCTACCAGGATCTGCGCACCGCGATGTGCGGTGCGATGGAAGAGCTTGGCCTCAAGGTCGAGGTGCACCACGCCGAAGTCGCCACCGGCGGCCAGGCCGAGATCAACGTCTCGGCCAATACGCTGGTCAAGAAGGCCGACGAAGTGCAGATCCTGAAGTACGCGATCCACAACGTGGCGGCGGCGTACGGCAAGACGGCCACCTTCATGCCGAAGCCGCTCGTCGGCGACAACGGCAACGGCATGCACGTGAACCAGTCGCTCGCGAAGGATGGCAAGAACATCTTCGCCGGCGACAAGTACGGCGGCCTGTCCGAAATCGCGATCTACTACATCGGCGGCATCATCAAGCACGCCAAGGCGCTGAACGCGATCTCGAACGCCAGCACCAACAGCTACAAGCGCCTGGTGCCGGGCTTCGAAGCGCCAGTGATGCTTGCGTATTCCGCGCGCAACCGCTCGGCCTCGATCCGCATCCCGCACGTCATCAACCCGAAGGGCCGCCGCATCGAAGTGCGCTTCCCGGACAGCACGGCGAACCCGTATCTCTGCTTTGCGGCGATGCTCATGGCGGGTCTCGACGGCGTGAAGAACAAGATCCACCCGGGCGACCCGGCCGACAAGGACCTTTACGACCTCGAGCCCGAGGAAGCGAAGAACATCCCGACCGTCTGCCATTCGCTCGACATGGCCCTCGAAGCGCTCGACCAGGACCGCGGGTTCCTCAAGGAGGGCGGCGTGTTTACGGATGACGTCATCGATGCCTACATCAACCTGAAGCTGCAGGAAGTCACGCGGCTGCGCATGTCGACGCACCCGGTCGAGCTCGAGCTTTATTACAGCGTCTGACGCGGGCTGGTCAGGCCTGGTTCCCGCCGGGTGGCCCCCTGTGGCCGCCCGGCCAGGTCCCCGTCCTTGACGCACTTCGCGGATCGCGGGTGTCGCTTTGTCAGCGGAATCGCTTATCGCTATGCTTAGGGACCATGAAAACCTGGCTCCTTCTGCTCGGGTGCCTGCTCGCCTTCGCGAGTTCGGCTCAATCGTCACGTCGCGAAGTCTGGCAATGGAAGGACGCCAACGGCGTCACTCACTTCTCGGACTATCCTGCACCCGGCGCCCGCAGGATCATCTTGAACGGGTCACCCTCGAGCACGGCGGCGAGCTCTGCCGCGGCGGCTGCCAGGACCCCGGCACGACCCGCGGCGACCGAGGTCGTCTACGACCGGCTCGAGATCTGGTCGCCGGAGAGCGGCGCCAGCTTTTTCGAGGCCGACGCCGTCGTCAGCATCCGCCTGCGCGCGGAGCCCGAACTGGGGCCCACGCATCGCCTGCTGACTTATCTGGACGGCAAACTGCTGCCAGGCGAGAACGCGACGGAACACTCGCTCACCAATGTCGATCGCGGCGTGCATTCGGTGACAAGCGTGATCGTCAACCGGGACGGCAGGGAACTGATCCGCAGCGAGCCGGTCGTCTTTCATATCCGGCAACCGTCGCTGCCCAATCCACAGAGCCAGGGTCCGGCCGTCCGACCGCCGCAACCCATGCCCATGCCGCGGCCGCCTGCTGCGCCCAGGGGCGGCTGAACTCGCTCGCGATCGCGTCGCGCCTCCCCGGGAGGGCATGACGTGGCCGCCGAACTTCGAGCCGTCGCGCGACCCACGCCGGCCGAACTCACCGCTCTGCTCGACGGCATCGCCACCTCCATCGTCTGGCTCGATGGCGACGGTGCCGTCGTGCACCTGAACGAACCCGCCGAAGACCTGTTCGGCCTGGGCCGCAACCAGGCCATGGGTCGCGCCGTCCGCGATCTGCTGAAGTCCAACGTCGAGCTCGAAGGCGTCGTGAGCCGCGCGCGCGCGGCTGGCGCGCAGTACTCACGCCGTGAGATTCCGTTCGAAGCCGGTCCCGGCGCTCCCCTGCGCGCGCTCGATGTCACCGTCACGCCGTTCGATCCGCCGGGCCGCGTCGGCGGCGTGCTGGTCGAGCTCGCCGACACCACGCACCACCAGCGCATTACGCGTGAGAACGCGCTGCTCACGCAACTCGGCGGCAGCCGCGCGATGGTTCGCCAGCTCGCGCACGAGATCAAGAATCCGCTGGGTGGACTGCGCGGTGCGGCGCAGCTGCTCGAACGCCAGCTCAAGGAACCAGCGCTGCACGAATATACTGCGGTAATCATCGCCGAGGCCGATCGGCTGGCGGCGCTCGTCGACGCCCTGCTCGGGCCCGGCCAGCCGCCGCGCAAGGAGCCGGTCAACATCCACGAGATCGTGCAGCACGTCGGGCACCTGCTCGCTGCCGAGGCGCCCACGGGCGTGCAGATCGAGCGCGATTACGACCCGAGCCTGCCGCGCCTGCGGCTCGACCGCAACCAGATCATCCAGGCGCTGCTCAACCTGGGACGCAACGCGATCCAGGCCGTCGGTGAGCATGGCCGCATCGTCCTGCGTACCCGCGCGCTCACCAATGCCAGCATCGGCAGTCGCCGTTACCGTGTCGTCGTCGGCATCCAGGTCGAAGACGACGGCCCCGGCGTGCCGGTCGAACTCAAGGATACCGTGTTCTATCCACTGGTCACGGGGCGTAAGACCGGCACCGGCCTCGGCCTCGCCGTCGCGCAAGACCTGATCGGCCGTCACGACGGCCTCATCGAATTCGACAGTCGCCCGGGTCGCACTGTCTTCACGATCCTGCTGCCTTTCGACGCCAATGAACCCACCGCCGGCACTTGAAGTCTGGATCGTCGACGACGACGCATCGATCCGCTGGGTGCTCGAGCGGGCACTGAAACAGGCGGGCATGTCGCCGATTGCGTTCGAGGACGCCGACAGCGCAATGTCCGCCTTGCGCCGTGGCGAGCCCGACGTGCTGGTGACCGACATTCGCATGCCCGGCAGGAGCGGGCTCGAACTGCTGGACGACGTGCGCACGCGGCGGCCGCAGCTGCCCGTGATCGTGATGACCGCGCACTCCGATCTCGACAGCGCCGTCGCGGCCTACCAGGGCGGTGCGTTCGAATACCTGCCGAAGCCGTTCGACATCGACCAGGCCGTCGAGCTGGTGCGACGCGCAGCCACGCAGCAGCAGTCCGTCGAGTCGGCCGCCGAGTCGCGCCGCATTCCCGAAATGCTCGGGCACGCCCCGGCGATGCAGGACATGTTCCGCGCGATCGGGCGGTTGTCACGCTCGAGCATGACGGTGTTGATCACCGGCGAGTCCGGCACCGGCAAGGAACTGGTCGCACGCGCGTTGCATCGTCACAGTCCGCGCGCCACCAAGCCGTTCATCGCGCTCAACACGTCGGCGTTCACGGCCGACCTGCTGGAGTCGGAACTTTTCGGCCACGAGAAGGGCGCATTCACCGGCGCTACCGAGCTGCGCCGCGGGCGCTTCGAGCAGGCCGACGGTGGCACGCTGTTCCTCGACGAAATCGGCGATATGTCGCCGCAATTGCAGACGCGCCTGCTGCGGGTGCTGGCGGAAGGCGAGTTCTATCGCGTCGGCGGCCAGTTGCCGGTGAAAGTGGACGTGCGCGTCATCGCCGCCACGCACCAGGATCTCGAATCGCGCGTGAAGGTGAATCTCTTTCGCGAAGACCTGCTGCATCGCCTGAACGTCATTCGCATCGAAGTGCCGCCGCTGCGCAATCGCCGCGAGGACATCCCCGAGCTGCTGCAGCACTATCTCGACGTTGCGGCGATCGAACTCGGCGTCGCGCCTAAAGTGCTGTCCGAGGACGCGGCGCGCGCACTTGCGGCCTTCGACTGGCCCGGCAACGTACGGCAGCTCGTCAACGCGTGTCGTCGCCTCACGGTGCTGGCGGCCGGGCGCGAGATCAAGGCAAGCGACATTCCGGCCGATCTCGGCGGAGCCGGTGCGATGGCGACGGCCAATGGCACGGAGTGGTCGGTAGCACTCGCGAGCTGGGCGCAGGTGCGCCTCGTGAGCGGTGGCACGCCGCTGCTGGAAGATGCGCTGCCGGAGTTCGAGCGCACGCTGCTGCGTGAAGCGCTCAAAGTGACTCGCGGCGGACGACAGGAAGCGGCGAAGCTGCTCGGCTGGGGTCGCAATACGCTGACGCGCAAGCTCAAGGAACTCGGAATGGACGACGTCTAGTTCTCGCCGCTCCCACGGCAGTGGGAGTGGTTGCGCAAAGTGCGGGTGAGGGCCTCTCTTTTTCCTCGGCGACCGGACCATCGTTACGAAGTGAACGCGTGCGGTACCGGAGGTGGCGGTCTTCCTCCGCGCCCCGAAGTCTCCCGCGCTTCGTTAATCGTGCGGAAGACCCGCACGATTAACGGCGGCCCTTGCTCGAGCGGGAGCGAAGCGATGGTGTCAGCGCAGTAGCGACCAGGCCACGGTGCCGCTTCGCTCCTGCGCTCGAGCTGCGGCGTCCGACACGGGGCGCGGAGGAAGACCGCCACCTCCGGTACCGCACGACCTCACCGCACGTTGCAAGCCCGGCAACGCAGGACAGAGAAGACCCTCAACCGTGCTCTGCGCGACTAATCCCGCTAATTCGGGCGAGGCGACAACCGGTGGGAGAGGCGAGATTGCTGAACAGGCGCAAGCAGGGACGACGTCTAGTTTCCGCCTCTCTCGCTGTCGGCATTACGGCTTGCTGCTCGATGCGGCCGGGTCGAGAGTGGGCGCGAATATCCGCGCGCCGTGAGGCCGCGCTGTACGTGCTCCCTGGGGCCGGATCCCCGGGCGACGATACCATCCGCGTGAGCCCCGGTCTTGCCGGCCTCCACATGAACACACCGGAGCGCAGCCTGGCGTGATACGCACACTGCAGTTCCCGGGCACGGTCGCCAACAGTGCCGATTTTCGCCACGCCGTTCAGGCCTGGGCGCAGAGGTTGCGAACCGACCTCGACGAGATGAGCGGACAGCCACCGTAACGCTACTTGGTCGGGAGAGTCCGGCCGCGAGGCCGGGTGCGGGTGTCTTCATCTCTGCCGCGACGCGAAAAAGGGACTTACGGAGCGTGCGGTGCTGGAGGTGACGGTCTTCTGCCGCGCCCCGTGTCGGACGCCGCAGCTCGAGCGTAGGAGCGAAGCGGCACCGTCGTCCGGTCGCTACTGCGCTGACACCATCGCTTCGCTCCCGCTCGCGCAAGGGTCGCCGTGAATCGTGCGGATCCTCCGCGCGATTCACGATGCGCGGGAGACTTCGGGGCGCGGCAGAAGACCGTCACCTCCAGCACCGCGCACGGCAGAGACGCTTTTTCGCCCTGCGGTGGGAGAGGTAAGAGACAGTCAGCAGGCGCAGGCCTGGACCGACTTCGTCGGCGCGTCGAGGCTACCGATCAGCGCACTGACCGATTCCATGTTGTTCGCCGCGAGATACGCAGCGATGCCGTCATTGATGCGCTTGCAGCTGTGCGGCTCGTAGAACAGCGCGGTACCAACGCCAACGGTCGTCGCGCCCGCGATGATGAACTCGAGTGCATCGTCCGCGCTGCAGATGCCGCCCTGGCCGATGATCGGCACGTTGTGCGGGCGCGCGACCTCGGCGACCTGCATCACTTTCAGCAGCGCGATCGGCTTGATCGCCGGCCCGGAAAGGCCGCCCTGGATGTTGCCGATGACCGGCTTGCGCGACTTCACGTCGATGGCCATGCCCATCACGGTGTTGATGACCGCGAGCGCATCGCTGCCCGCTTCGATGCAGCGCCGCGCGTTTTCCCTGATGTCGGTCTGGTTCGGCGACAGCTTCGTGATGAGCGGCTTCTTCGTCACGCGCCGGCACGCTTCGACCACGCGGGCCGACATGTCGGGCGAATTGCCGAACTGCACGCCGCCTTCCTTGATGTTGGGACAGGAGATGTTCAGCTCGATCGCGTCGATCGGCGACTCGTCGAAACGGCGCGTTACCTCGACGTAGTCCTCGATCGTCGAGCCGCAGACGTTGGCGAAGAACGCCGTTTCGGTGAAGTCGAGCGTGGGCAGGATCTGGTCGATCACGTAAGCGGCGCCAGGGTTCTGCAGGCCGATGGCATTGAGCATCCCCATCGGCGTTTCGTAGACGCGATGCGCCGGATTGCCGAGTCGCGGCTCGCGCGTCGTGCCCTTCAGCACGATCGCCCCGACGTCGCGGTTCGAGAATCCTTCCACCCGCGTGTACTCCTCGCCGAAACCGACGCACCCGGACAGGAGGACGATGGGAGAAGCGAGCCGCAGACCGCAGAAATCGACGGCCAGCGACGGATTCAGGGGGGCGTGCATGCCTGAATTGTAAATGAAATCACCGCATCGTCCGACGGCGGGGTGGGCCGGACAGACGCCGCCCCGACTTGTCGCGGGCGACCTCAGCCCGCAATGAAGCGGTTGAGGTGCTCGATCGTCTGGTCCTGCTCTTCGATCACCACGCGCACGAGGTCGCCGATCGAAATCATGCCGATCATGCGTCCGCCCTCCACGACCGGCAGGTGACGGATCCGCTTCTCGGTCATGACCTGCATGCAATGGCGCACGCCATCGTCGGGCGCGGCTGTCACCACCGGTGCACTCATGATCTGCCAGACGGGTGTTTCGGCCGAGGAACGACCGAGCAGGATCACCTTGCGGGCGTAGTCGCGCTCGGAAACCACCCCGACGAGTTCGCCGCCGCGAGTGACGGGCAGCGCGCCCACGTGCTTGTCCGCCATCATCTGGATGGCTTCGAGCACCGGTTCGTCGGCATCCACCGACCAGACGGCATGTCCCTTGCGTCCGAGCAGTTGCTTGACTTGCACCATGCGAGAATCCCCCGGTCAGTTCCTGCGCGCGAGGCCGTCCCGCGAGCGTCGCACCCGATTCTATGCCACTGCACGTCGTCCTGTTCGAACCTGAGATCCCGCCCAACACCGGCAACGTCATCCGGCTGTGCGCGAACACGGGTGCCAGCCTGCACCTCGTGCAACCGCTCGGGTTCCGGCTCGATGCACGATCCGTGCGGCGATCCGGCCTCGATTACCACGAACTGGCCGAGGTCCGCGTTCATGCGGACCTCAGGTCCTGCCTGACGTCGCTGGCGGCCGCTGGGGAAAACGGCGATCCAACGCGCTGGTACGCGCTGACGACCAAAGGGCAGGCTGACTTCGACACGGTGAGTTACGCAGCCGGGGATGTCGTTGTGTTCGGTCCGGAGACGCGCGGGTTGCCGGAGGCGGTGCTGGGGGACTGTCCGCCCGGGCGGCGCCTCCGGATTCCAATGCGACCGGGCGCCCGCAGCCTGAACCTGTCGAACGCCGTGGCCGTGGTCGTCTACGAAGCCTGGCGGCAACTGGCATGGCGCTGAGACTACTGCGTTTCCGACTTCACGGCGCGGCCCATGAGTGCGGCCACGGCTGCACGTGGCGGCAGGCCTTCGTAGATGACGCGGCAGATCTGTTCCGCGATCGGCATCTCGACCTGGTGATTGCCCGCGACGTTGCGGACGGCCCGCGCCGCGAGCACGCCTTCGACCACTTGCCCGATTTCGCGCTGTGCTTCGGCCGTGGTCTTGCCCGCCGCGAGCGCAAGCCCGAAGCGCCGGTTGCGTGACTGGTCGTCGGTGCAGGTGAGCACGAGATCGCCGAGTCCGGCGAGCCCCATGAACGTGTCCTTGTCCGCGCCGAGCGCGACGCCGAGCCGCATCATCTCGGCCAGGCCGCGCGTGATGAGCGCGACGCGAGTGTTGGCGCCGAAGCCGAGGCCGTCCGATATGCCGGCGCCGATCGCCAGCACGTTCTTGGTCGCGCCACCCACTTCGACGCCGATGACGTCGGTCGACGCGTAGGCGCGGAAATGCTGACCGGAGAGCGCACGTGCCAATGCCAGCGCGTAGTCCTGGTCGCGCGAGGCGACCGTCATGGCGGTGGGCAGGCCGAGCCCGACCTCACGCGCGAAGGTGGGTCCGGACAACACCGCTTTCGGCACGCCGATGCCCAGGACTTCGTTTGCCACCTGGTGCGGCAACTTGCCCGAGTCAAGTTCGAAGCCTTTGGTCGCCCACGCGACGCGCATGCCGTTGCGCAGCAGCGGGGCGACGTGCACGAGGCATTCACGGAAACCGTGGCTCGGCACGGCGATCAGCAATTCCTGCGCCGCCGCGACGGCACGCGCGAGGTCGGACTCGACACGCAGCGATTCGGGAAACGGCGTCATCGGCAGATAACGCGTGTTGCAGCGAGCGGCCGCCAGCGCTGCCATCTGCGCGGGATCGCGACCCCAGAGCACCGTGGGATGTCCGGTGCGCGCCAGGTGCACGGCTAGCGCCGTGCCCCACGAGCCGGCGCCGAGCACCGCCATCGCTGGACGTGCCACGGCTTCGTCCGCCGCATCCTTCGAGGTCGTCACGCGGCGACTGCAGCGCTTCTCAGTTGACCGAGGTGGCGCTCGGCTGTTGTGCAGCCGCCTGCTGTGCAGCACGGGCATGCAGGGCTTCGAACGTCACGAGCGGCAGCAGAAACGGCGGGAAACCGCCCTTCGTCACCAGTTCCGAGACGGTCGAGCGCGCGTACGAGAGCAGGTAGTTCGGCGCCATGATCGAGAGGACCTGCGCGACGTCGGTTGCGACCAGGTTCTTGACCACGAACGCGCCAGCCTGCTGCAGTTCGAGCAGCCACACGACTTTGTCGCCGGCCTTGGCTTCGAGGTGCACCTGCACGACGACTTCATGCAGGTCCTGGGCAAGGGCGGTTGCGCGGGTGGAGATGTTCAGGTTCACCGCGGGTTGGCCTTCGAGGCCGCCGACGAATGGACCGTGCGGGGATTCGAACGAACAGTCCTTGAGGTAAACGACCTGCGGCGTCACCACCGGGGCATTGGGGTCGACGGCGGGCGTTGCGGCGTTCTGGTCGGTCATCGCGGAATATTCCTTGTAACTACGTGGATCAGGCGCGGCCGAGCAGCTGGTCGAGCTCGCCGGCCTTGTCGAGGGCATAAAGGTCGTCGAAGCCGCCGACGTGGCGGTCGCCGATGAAAATCTGGGGCACCGTGCGGCGGCCGCCGCTGCGCTTCAGCATCAGGTCGCGTTGCGTGGGGTCTTCGTCGACCTTGACCTCGCTGAACGTGGCGCCCTTGCGCTGGAGCAAGCCACGCGCGCGGTCGCAGTACGGGCACCAGCCCGTCGAATACATTGTGATTTCCGGCTGAGCGGCATCGTTCATGCCTTGCCTCCGTTGTGCCTGGACTTGCCGCCGCCTTCCTTGACGAGCGGCAGGTTCTCGGCGCGCCATGCCTGCACGCCGCCGCGGAGGTTGACCACGTTGGTGAATCCCTGCGCCTGCAGCACCCGGGTTGCCGCGCTCGAGCGCATGCCGCTTTCGCAGCACATGATCACGACCTTGTCCTTGAAGCGCTTGAGCGTCTCCGCGGCCTGGGCGATCTGGTCCTGCGGCACGTGCCGGGCATCCAGGATGTGGCCGGAGTCGAACTCGGCCTGCGAGCGGACGTCGACCAGCACCGCACCCTGGTTCATCAGGCGCACGGCCTCGGTGGGACCGACGGCCTGCCCACCGGAGCGGGCACGGCTGAATTCGTACGCTGCGAGGGCCAGCGCGAGGACCACCGTGCCACCAACCAGCAGGGGATGGCGGGCGGCATATTCGAGAAGACGATCCATCAGGGAGACCGGCGAAAAGGGGCGCGAATTATAGCAGTCCCCACCGACAGGCTAGACTTGTGCGGATCTGTCGCTCCTGCCGCCTCGGTAAATCGCTGCAAACACCGCCTGATGCCCGCATTTTTCCCCACTGCACCGAGCTGTTCGTCGCGAGTCCACCCCCCGGTGCGGAGGGTTCGCGCGCGGTTCGGGCGGGTTCTGGCCGGGTTGGTGGCGGCGGCGCTGGTCCTGGCACCTGGGCCAGTCCTGGCTGCCGCGAAACAGACGCCGGCGCAGAAAGAGGCCGAGCTGCGCAAGCTCAACCAGCGGATCGACAAGGTCCGCAAGACCGTCAACGAGGACGTGCAGAAGCGGGACAAGCTGTCCGGGCAGCTGCGCGAGGCAGAACTCGGCGTCCAGTCGGCGCGCAAGGAACTCGACGAAATCCGGGCGCAGCGACTGTTGGTCGAGGCGCGCGTGCGCGAGCTCGAAGCGGAACAGTCGCGCCGTGTACAGGAGCTGGAGGGGGAGCGCGCCGAGCTGGCGGGAGAACTGCGGACGGCCTATGTCAACGGCCGCGAGGAGCAGCTGAAACTTCTTTTAAATCAAGAAGATCCGTCGAATTTCGGGCGCATGCTCGCGTATTACGGCTACTTCGGTCGCGCCCGGGCGGACCGCATCCGCGGCATCCAGGACCAGCTCGAGCACCTGGCACTGGTCCGCGAAAAGATCGTGGCCGAGAAGACCCGGCTCGAGACGCTCGAGCAACAACGCGAGCAGCGAGTGGCCGACCTCAAGGCGTCACAGGACAAGCGCGCGCGGGCCGTGAGCACGATCAACCAGCAGATCAAGACCCGGGGCGGCGAGCTGAAGCAGCTGCAGTCCCAGGCGCAGTCAGTCGAGCGGCTCATCGCCGAGCTGCGCAAGGCCATCGAACGCTCGCAGCAGGCCCAGCCCGCGCGTAAGGGCGGTTCGACGGGCACCGTGGCGCAACAGGCTCCGTTCGAGCCCCTGCGTGGCAAGTTGCCGTGGCCGGTGCAGGACGGGAAGGTCATTGCCAGGTTCGGTCAGCCGCGCGCGGGTGGCTCGATGCGCTGGCAGGGCATGCTGATCGGGACGCAACGCGGCGCCCGGGTGCGCGCGCCTTACGCGGGGCGCGTCGTGTACGGCGACTGGCTGCCGGGCATGGGGCTGATGCTCGTCATCGATCATGGTGGCGGCTACATGAGCCTCTATGGTCACAACGAAGAGCTGTTTCGCAAGGTCGGCGAGCCCGTCGTGGCTGGAGACGTCATCGGCTCCGTCGGCGACTCCGGCGGCCACAGCCAGCCAGCCCTGTATTTCGAGGTCCGTCGCGGCAAGACGCCGGTCGACCCGCAGACCTGGCTCACCCGGAAATAGGCTCTGCATCACGGTTTGGCCCCCCCTGTTTTCTGGATGATTCGATTCCGGATCAATGTATCGCCCAGGGGACGGGTCGGGATCGATGGCTTCAACCGCAGAACTACCGTCCGACGCGCCAGCGCCGCTGAACGGCACATCGCTCGACCCGTACGGGCAGCTGCTCAAGATGCTGCTGCCGCGCGCGCATTCGATCGTCGTCTACGACGATCTCGGCGTGACGGTGTGGGCCAGCGAGGACAACGACGACATCGAGCTGCAGGCCCTGCAGCAGCACGCCCAGGCCACCGAACTCGCGCAGCCCGGCGCGCTGGGTGCAGGCTTCGCGGAGCCGCTGCCGGGCGAGCAAGTCGCTTACGTATTCCTGTTGCGCAACGGCGACGGCGCGATGCTCGGCGTCGTCGGCATGGTGAGTCGCGAGTCGAATCGCGATCCCCGGCCGTTCACGCTGGTGCATGGACTCCTGCGACCGGCGCTGCAATGCCTCGAGCGCGAGCTCGCATCGCAGTCCAGCATCGGTAACCTGCAGCGCAGCCTGGTCGTTCGCGATCGCGACCTCGAACTGCTGCTCGGTGCGGCACAGGACGAGTCAGAGGCCAGCAATTCGACGGACGACTTCGCGAAGCTGGTCCAGGGTTGCGTCGACCATCTGGGCTGCGCCGTCGGCGCACTCCTGATCCCGGACAAGAACATCGCTGTTTGCCGCACGGCAACCGACATACCGCCGCGTGCCGGCGCTGACGTCCTGACGCGCACGCATCGTCAGGTGCTCGGCTGGGCCCAGCTGCACCGCCAGACGATGACGTCGAACGCTCCGCACGATTCCGGGCCGTTTGCCAACATTCCGTACAAGATTCTCGCGTGTCCCGTGATGCACGGCGCCCAGCGCGTGCACGGCGTGCTGGTGCTGTTCAAGCGCCTGCAATCCCCGGACTTCGACCTGCGTCAGGTGCGTATCGTCGAACTTCTCGGGCGCCGCGTCGCCTCCATCCTGATGAACTCGTACGATCCGACATCGGGTCTGCTGACGCGGCCTGCCTTCGAGAAGCGCGCCAACGCCATGCTGACGCCACTGACGCTGCCGAAGGACAATTGCGTCATCTACGTTGACATCGACCGCCTGCACGTGCTGAACGAGAACCTCGGCATGCACGTGGGGGATTCGGTGATCGTGCGCGTCGCCGAGGTCATCCGGCAGAGCCTCTCGCCGCGCATGCTGGCGGCCCGCATTTCGGGCGACCGTTTCGCCATCTTCGTGCCCGAGACGTCGGTGGACGCCACCCACGACATCGCCGATAACCTGCGGCAAGCGTTTGAGCGGCTCGGGTTCCTCGGTGAGCGGCAGCAGGTTGAGGTGACCGCCAGCTTCGGCGTGGCGAACGTCGTCGAAGGCAATCATCCGCTTTCGCACGCGCTCGCGTCCGCCGAGATCGCCTGCAAGGCCGCGAAAGACCGCGGCCGCAACCGGGTCGAAACGTATTACGACGGCGACCAGAGCATCGTGCGCCGCTACACCGACCTGACGCTCATCGGTACGGTGCGTTCGGCCTTGCTGGACCAGCGCTTCCGGCTCGAGGCGCAGACCATCGTGCCGTTGAACGGCGCGCCCGCAACGCCGAAGTTCGAGCTGCTGCTGCGCATGAACGACGAGAAGGGCGTAAGCGTTCCGCCAGAAAAATTCCTGTCGGCCGCGGAGCGCTACCAGCTCGCACCGGCAATCGACCGCTGGGTCGTGCGTCGCACGATCGAAATGCTGGCGCCCCATGCCGCGCGGCTGCACGAGATGCAAGCGTGTTTCGCGGTAAACATTTCCGGGCAGTCCCTCGGCGACGCGGACTTCGCCGTGTTCATGGACACCGTATTGCGCGACAGCAAGCTGCCACGCGGGCTGCTGTCGTTCGAGGTCACCGAAACAGCGGCCGTCGCCAATATTGTCCGGGCGGAGGCTCTCATCCGCCGGCTGCGCGACCTCGGCAGCGACGTCGCGCTCGACGATTTCGGTCGCGGGCTCAGTTCCCTCAGTTACCTGAAAATGCTGCCGGTCACGCACCTCAAGATCGACGGCATCTTCGTCCGCGACGTCGTGTCGGACGACCGCTCCCAGGCGATGCTGAGCGCAATCGTCCAGCTCGCCCGGGCCATGAACCTCAAGACGGTCGCGGAATGCGTCGAAAGCGAAGCGATCTGGCAGGCGACCCGGGCCCTTGGGGTCGAATATGGGCAGGGCTTTTCCATCGGACGGCCCACGCCGCTCGAGAAGGTGCTGGGCGCACTGGTTGGCGCTAACATGGAGCGATCCGCCGGAACCAAGACCGCCTGACCCAAGTGACTGTCCGTCCGCACATCCTGCTGGCCGCCGTGGCCGGCATTGCCCTGGGGTACGGCCTCGCCCGTGCACCGCAGTGGTTTACTGCCTCGCGGACGGTCCCGGCCGCCGTTGCCTTGGCGAACGCGAAGCCGGTGGCCGGCCATCAGCTGCTCGACGAAGTGGTGGGCCGCATCCGGCGCGATTACGTGCGACCGGTCCCCGACCTGGCCTTCGACCAGGCCGCGGTCAAGGGCATCGTCGCCAACCTCGATCCGCATTCCGCTTTTCTCGACGCCGCCGAATACGACGAGATGCGGGCCGCGACGACCGGCAGCTACACCGGCGTGGGTATCGAGGTTTCGGTCCAGGACGGCCGCGTGGTGGTCGTGACACCGATCGAAGGCTCGCCGGCGGCGAAAGCCGGCGTGCATGCCGGCGACATCGTGCTTGCCGTCAATGACCAGCCCGTCACCGCCGACAAACTCGACGAGACGATCGGCCGCATGCGCGGCGTGACGGGCACGCAGGTCGAGCTGGCAATCGACCGCAAAGGTGAACCGGAGCCGCTGCTGTTCACGCTCGCGCGCGGCGAAGTGCACGTGCATTCGGTGCGTGCGGAGCCGCTGCCCGGCGATTTCGGCTACGTTCGCATCACGCAATTCAGTGACTCCACGCCGGACGATCTCGTGCAGGCCCTGTCGACGCTCGTGCACCCGGTGCCGAAGTCGGCGTTCCACCCTTTGCGCGGTCTCGTGCTCGACCTGCGTGGCAATCCGGGCGGCGTGCTCGAATCGGCCGTGAGCATCGCCGACGCCTTCCTCGATTCCGGCGTGATCGTCCGCGCCGACGGGCGCACGCCCGAGTCCCGTTTTGAAATGTCCGCGACGCCGGGTGATGCACTCGATGGGCAGCCGCTGGTCGTGCTGGTCGACGGCGGTTCGGCGTCGGGGTCGGAGATCGTTGCCGGCGCGCTGCGTGATCACGGCCGCGCGACGTTGCTGGGCGAGCGCACCTTCGGCAAGGGCTCCGTGCAGACGGTGATCCCGTTGCGCGACGGCCAGGCGCTGAAGCTCACGACGTCGCTCTACTTCACGCCGTCAGGCACGTCGATTCACGAACGTGGGATCGAACCCGACATCGCGATCGGTCCGACGGAAACCGGCCAGGCGCGGCACGCGCCGGTCGCGCCGATGAAGGATGCTGCCGTGCTCACGGCCCTGCAGTACCTGAAAGATCGTGGGCTCGGCACGCACTACGCTGCGGTCAAGACGACGTCAGCCGCGCAAAAGCGCTGAACCAGCGCCGATCAGCGCCCCGAGCAGCAGGGCGAAGATCGGCAGCATGCTGAGCCCGAAGCCCATGCCGCGTTTAGCGGGATCTGCCACGTAGCTGCGCAGGTACAGGAAGCGACCCACCAGGTAGACCGCGCCGAGCAGCGCAGCCCACGTCGGGCGCACGTAATACGCGAACAGCCAGAGTCCCGGCAGCAGCACGATCAACAGCTCGAGCGTGTTCATCTGCACGCGGAAATAGCGTTCGAAGACGGGATGTCCCGTCACCGCCGGACCGTTCACGCCGAACTTCCCGCGCGCCTGCCCGACCAGCGTCGCAAAATAGATGTACTGCAGGAGGGCTAGCAGGGCGACGATGGCGACGAATTCCATGGCTTCTCGATTCCGGGGTTGCCGGGATGGATGTGACGCTCCGCAGATTCCATTACCATCGCGCGCAGGTCAACCGGTGGCGCCAGGCGCCGTGACGAAGGGAGCGCTCGACATGGTTGGATTCCTGCTGCGTGCTGCAATTTCCGCGCTGGGCCTGTGGGTGGCGAGCCAGCTGCTCGACGGGTTGCACTTCGCGACGCCGTCCAAGCTCCTGCTGGCCGCGGTGCTGCTCGGCATCGTCAACGCCTTCGTGCGTCCGCTCGCGTTCATCCTCACGCTGCCGATCACGATCGTGACGCTCGGCCTGTTCCTGCTGGTGCTGAACGCCGGCATGGTCGCGCTGGTGGCCTGGGTCGTCCCAGGCTTCACGATTTCGGGTTTCTGGACCGCCGTGGGCGCTGCGATCATCGTCAGCATCGTCTCGTGGGCCGCGTCGGGCCTGATCGGCTCGTCTGGCAGGTTCGAGAAATTCCCGTCCAGCCGCTGAAGTCCAGCCGCTAGAAGTAGCGGTGCGGCATCGTCACCAGCACGACGCCGCCCAGCACGACGAGCATGCCCAGCATCTGCTGTGGCGTGAGCGTTTCACCCAGCACGATCCATCCAAGCACCGTCGCGATGGCCGGGTTCACGTACGCGAACGTGGCGACGCGATCCGTGCGCGCGTTTTTCATCAGCCACGTGAATGCGGTGTACGTGATCGCGGAGGCGAACACGGCGAGGAACAGGATCGCGCTCATCCCCCGCCATTCCCAGTGCCACTCCGGCAACTCCCCGGTCACGATGCCGGCGGTGCCGAGCATCACGCCACCGACGAGCATGATCATCGCATTGAAAGCGATGGGACCGAGCTGCAGCGCGGTGTTGCGGTAGACGATCGTGCCGGAGGCCCAGACGGCGGCTGCGGCGAGCACCAGCAACTGCCAGCCAACGTGCGGCGTGAGCCGCATTTCTTCGGGCCAGACCAGCAGCGCAACCCCGACGAAGCCGAGCGCCAGGCCGATCAGGCTCGGCACGGACAGCTTCTGGCCTTTCGGACCGAGGGTGCCGAGTCCGGCGATCCAGAGTGCCATGCTCGCGTTGAGCAGCGCCACTTCGTTCGACGCAATGTACTTGAGCGCGAAAGTCGCCGAACCACTGCTGAACGCGATCAGCACGAGCGCGAAGAAGAAGATCTGTCGCCATTCGTGCCGCGAGTCCGGCAGGCGGTTGCCGCGGTACAGCGCAAGACCGAGCAGCAGGACGCCGGCGATCAGCGAGCGCAACGACGTGAACAGCAGGGGCGGCAGGTCGATGACGCCGATGCGGCCCACCAGGAAGCTCGAACCCCAGACCAGGTAAACGAGCGCGAAGCACGCGTACAGGCGTGCCCTGAAGCCGGTCATCGCCCGGGCCGTCGCCGGGCTTCGCGTCGTCTCACCATCCGTGTGAATTCATGCGGCTCGACTGACGCCGACGCGGTACAGCCAGAACGCAAGCCCTGCGACGACGGCGAGGCCGAGCCCTTCGCCGAACTGCAGCCCCGACCCGAGAGCCATGACATCCGCGCGGCCCGACATCACGATCGGGATGGCGATGAAGATGCCCATCAACGCTTCGCCCGTGATCAGTCCGGCCGCGAACAGGATCCCATTCTGCTTTGCGCGCTCCGCCTGCGGCGAGTCGCCGCTGAGCCCTAACCTGCGCTCGACGAGGTATGCGATCAGGCCGCCGCAGAAGATCGGCACCGAGAGTTCGAGCGGCAGGTAGATGCCCACCGCCACGGCGAGCACGGGTGCGCGAAACGGCGCCTTGACCCGCTTGAGGTATTCGTCGACGAGGATGATGCCGACGCCGATCAGCGCGCCGATCGAAATCATGCCCCACGGCAGTTCGCCGCCGAACATGCCCTTGGCGACGGAAGCCATCAGCGTGGCTTGCGGGGCGATGAGCGCGTTCGGATGCTCGGCCGTGGGCGCGCCGATGCCGTAGGCCTTGAGCAGCAGGTTGAGGACGGGCGCCATCACGAGTGCGCAGCTTGCAGCGCCGATTGCCAGCATCACCTGTTGCCGCCAGGGCGTGGCACCGACGAGTTGTCCGGCCTTCAGGTCCTGCAGGTTGTCGCCGCCGATGCAGGCCGCGCAGCACACGACCGAGCCGATCATGATTGCGGCCACGGGCCCGAGCGCCGCGCCGCGCCCCATCAGCACGACCAGCAGCAGCGATGCAAACAGGATCGTGCAGATGGTGATGCCCGAGACGGGATTGTTCGACGAGCCGACGAGGCCCGCCATGTACGCCGAGACCGACGTGAACACGAAGCCCGCGACGATCATGATCACCGTCATCACGAGGCTGATGCCGATGTTGTCGACGATGAGCTGGTAGAGGACAAAGAGCGGAATCGTGAACAGCACGAGGCCGATCAGAATCGCCTTCATCGGCAGGTCCTGCTCGGTGTGCGAGGCGGCCCGCGTCGCGCCGGCCCGCGTGGCCTCGAGGCCGCTGCGAATGCCCGAGGCGAGCGAGCTGCGGATCGACACCAGCGCCCACATGCCGCCGACGAGCATCGCGCCCACGCCGAGGTAACGGACCTGCGCCGACCAGATGGTGTTGGCCATCGTCTCGGCATCCGCGCCCGCGAGCTGCTGCGCCAGCGGCGCGTTGTCCTGCAGGAACCAGGCGGCGTAGATGGGGATCGCGACGCTCCACGAAATCATGCCGCCGATGAGGGCGAGCGCGCCGATGTTGAGGCCCACGATGTAGCCGACGCCGAGCAGCGCGGGGGAGAGGTTGGTGCCGAAGTACGCGAGCCACTTGCCGAAGAAGCCGCTGGCTGCCGCGGTATCGGGGATCATGCGCAGGCCGCTGCCGGCCGCGAGCTTGGCGAGGCCACCGCCGAGCGCGGCCAGCCCGAGCAGTTTCACGCCTTGCGCCGGGTTGTCGCCCGCCTTGAGCACTTCAGCGGCCGCCACGCCCTCGGGAAACCTGAGGTTCTGCTCGACGATCAGCGAGCGCCGCAGCGGTACCGAAAAGAACACGCCGAGGATGCCGCCGAGACCGGCGATCGCGAGCACCCAGGTGTAACGGAAATCGGTCCAGTGCCCGAGGATGACGAGCGCCGGGATCGTGAAGATCACGCCCGAGGCGATCGACGAGCCCGCCGACGCGCCGGTCTGCACGATGTTGTTCTCGAGGATGGTGCTGCCGCCGAGCACCCGCAGGACGGCCATCGACACCACGGCCGCAGGAATGGCCGACGCGATGGTGAGCCCGGCGAAGAGCCCGAGGTACGTGTTGGCGGCGGCGAGCAGGACAGCCAGGACGATGGCGAGGATGATCGCGCGGGGCGTCAGTTGCGCGGGGGCCTGATCGTTGATCATGAATGCGTCCGGCGGGTGAGTTGCGGCATTAGAGAGGCCGGCCGCGGCAAAAGCAATGCTGCGATCGGGTCGGGCCGAATCGAATTTTCCGATGGCGGCTCTGGCTGGAATGCGGCAGGTCCGGCACGATCGCATGGTCGGGTCCGGGCAGCCCTGTTGCCTCCCGCGTCGTTACCCCACCGAGCGTGATACATGACCTCTCCAACCGCGAGCGCATCCATCTTCATCACCGGCGCCGGGGGCGGCATCGGCGCTGCCACGGCCCGGCTTTTCGCCTCGAAGGGCTGGCACGTCGGTGGCTGCGACCTGAGCACGGCGGTGATCGAGTCGCTGGCGGACGCGATCGGACGCGAGCGCTTCACGCCTTACGTGGCGGATGTGCGAGATCGTGCTGCCGTCGCGCGTGCGATCGATGATTTCGCCGCACGCTGCGGTGGCAAGCTCGGTGCCGTCTTCGCCAACGCCGGCGTCCTCTTCATGGCCCCTGATGCACAGGTGACGCCCGCACAGAAGGACCTGCAGGTCGACGTCAACGTCAAGGGCGTGCTGCACACGTTCGACGCGGCGCTGCCGCACCTCAGGCGCGCCGCGCCTGGCACGCACATGATCGCCATGGCGTCGACCTCGGCCGAGTACGGCTCGCCGCATCACGCGGTCTACAGCGCCACCAAGTTCTTCGTGCGCGGGTATACCGAGGCGCTCGACATCGAATATCGCCGGCAGGGCATCAACGTCTGCGGCATCTACGTGGCGTACGTCGACACCGGCATGGTGCGCAACGCGGAATGGCAGGCGGCGTCGATCGAGACGATGGGCGTCAAGGCGCAACCGGAAGACGTTGCGGCGATAGTGTGGAAAGCGGTGCATGGCCGGCGCGCGCACTGGCGGGTGGGTTTCGACGCCAGGATGTCGCACTACGCGGTGCGGCTGTTCGGCTCCTGGGTCGCGCCGATCTATGCGCGCATGATGCGGATCTGAGGCAGCGCGACCCACGCGGGCGCTGACGCAGCTCTCGAGCGTACGGGCGGCATTCGAGGTTCTTGCGGATCACCCGCTGCTGGGTCGAGTGGCGGAAGAGGGTCGGCGCGAGCTCGTGTTGTCGCGTGGCAGGCACGGTTACATCGCGAAGTATCGCTGGTTGCAGGCCGAGGACGTCGTGCCGACGCGGCCTATTCACCGACCCGGAATTGACGGCCTGCGTCGTCCGATCAGTCGCCGGGTCCGCTGCGCTGGCGTTTTTGCAACGTCGTGACGAACCGGGCGAGCGACGCCGTGACCGAGCCGCGCGGCAGCGTGGCATCGATCAACTGGAAGCGGCCACGCTCGCCGAGCGCCCGCTCGAGTGCCGCGGCGAACTCGCGGCGCGTAGTCACACGCACGCCGACTCCGCCCAGCGGTGCGGCGCAGCCGGCGAAGTCCCAGTCGTCGAGCGCATACAGCGACGAATCCGGCTGGAACACGCGCAACATTTCCCAGCTACGGTTGTTGAACACGACGACGATCGGATCCCAGCCGTAGCGCCGGCAGTTGCCGAGTTCCCAGCCGGTCATCTGGAACGCACCGTCGCCCACCAGCACCAGGGGGCGTCGCCCGGTGGCTGCCTGCAAGCCGAGTCCCGCCGGCACCCCGTACCCCATGCTGGCGTAGTAGCCGGGCGCGACGAGTTCGGAGTGGCCGATGTCGAACGCGGCGAACATGCAGTCGCCCATGTCGGCGGCCAGAGGCAGGGGTCCGTTGCGCGCGAAGGCGTCGTTGATCGCCGCCGTGATGTCGCCCGGCGACAGCGGCGCGTCATCGGCGACGAATGGAACCGCCGGTTGCGGCTGCAGGCCGGGCAGGGTGCGCGGTTGATGCGGTTCTCGCGCAAGACGCGCCAGCAACCCCTCGACCAGCGCCGCGAGCGGAACGTCCGGATACCTGTGATGGCCGACGCCGACGGACCGGTCGTGCGCCAGGATCGTCGTGCGTGGAGCGATCATGTGCGCCGAGACGCCCAGGTTCGTGTCGCAAGGCGTGACGCCGAGCAACAGCAGGCAGTCGGAGTCCTCGACCAGGCGCGTGATGGCGGGATCGCCGGCCGTGCCGAGGTACGCGCCGACCAGGGGCGAGTCCTGCGCCGGCAGCAAGCCGTGTCCCATGAACGACGTCACGACCGGGATGCCGAGCTTGCGCGCAAGTTCGGCGACGGGTGCTTCAAGCCGGAAGCGCCGCACCTCCACGCCCAGCAGCATCACGGGAGACCGTGCACGCGCAATGCGCCGGAGCACTTCGTCGACACAGTCGTTGACGGCCTCCATGACGACGGCAGGCGCAGGCAGCACAGGCACCGGCTCGCACGGGGCATCCACCAGGTCGCGTGGAAATTCGAAGTAGACCGGGCGTGAGTGCGTGATGCAGTTCGACAGCACGCGCGCGATGTCCTCCGGCGCGCGGCGCGGATCGTCGAGCCGCGCCTGGTCGCACGTGACCTCGCGGTAGATGATCATCTGCGAGTCGAGCGTCTTCACCTGGTGGTGCAGTTTCAGCATGCCGCGCCCCTCGTGGGTTCCCGGCGCGCCGGACACCACGACGACGGGAACCTGCTCGGCATAGGCCGACGCGACCGCATTCAGCATGTTGAGCGCGCCCGCGCCGTACGTCACGAATGCCGCGGACGGCGCGGATGCGATGCGGGCAGCGGCGTCGGCAGCAAACCCGACCCCTGGCTCGTGGCTGAGCATGAAGAGCGGCAGTCGCTTCGATTCATCGAGCGCCTTGAACAGCGGCAGTGCGAAATCCCCCGGGATGCCGAACGCCTGCTGGACGCCATGGTCGACCAGCGCCTGGATCAGTGCATCTGCGAGTTTCATCGAGGGTGCCCGCCGTTAGAAGCGCGTGATCAACCGGTACGCCTCGCCGTCCCGTGCGAGGTCGCGATCGCGTCGCTCCCGGATCCTTGCGTGCAGTGCCTCGCGCCGTGACGCGAGCCAGTCCTCGCGCGATACCGGGCGGTGCACGCCGGGTTTGTCGCGCCGCGCCGCTTCGTCGCAACGATACTGATCGAACTCCTCGTAGGCGTCGAGTTCGTGCTGCAGTTCGCGCAACAGCAGTTCCAGCATGATCGCGTCGTCGACGAGGCCAAGCACCGGCACATCGTCCGGCACGAGGTCCTCGACGTCGGCGACATAGGCAAGGCCGTCCAGTACGCGGCCCCGCTCGAGCCCGGGCAACTGCCACTCCGGGTCGTCCAGCATGGCCACCAGGCGTGCGACGCGGTCGATTCGGCGCCGGATGAACGGGGAACGCGCCGTCGCGCGCAAACGCTCCACTGCAGCCAGGGCTGCGGCGGCGATCCCGTGCGGCGGACGCTGCTCATTCCGATTCCGCACGCGATGCATGCGGGAGCGGAAGTAGTCGAGCTCCTCCTCCGTAAACTCGAGCGTCACGGTGAGCGCCATCGGTCACTCCTCGCGGGCCGTCAGCCGCCCTCTTTGCCCTTGATCGGATCCGTCGCGATGCCGACCTTGACCATGCCCGCGTTCTGCGCGTCGGCCATGACCGTGGCGAGCGCCTGGAACTGCAGCGTGCGGTCGACGTGCAGGTGCAGTTCCGGCTGCGGTTTGCGCTGCGCTTCGGCAGCGAGACGCTCGACCATACTCTCGCGATCGATCGGCACGTCGTTCAGGAACATCTTGCCGTCGCCCATGAGTGCGATGACGATCGTGTCCGGCTTTTCCTCGAGCAGGACGGTCGACGCCTGCGGCAGGTCGATCCTGATCTTGTGGGCGATCAGCGGCGCGGTGATCATGAAGATGATCAGCAGCACCAGCATGACGTCGACGAGCGGGATCATGTTGATCTCGGCCATCGGGGCCGAGTGTGGGGTGCCGCCGCCGCCAAGTCCACTGAATGCCATGGCCGTCTCCCGTAGGTGAGCGTCAGGTCGCCTGCTGCTGCAGGCGATGAGCGCGATGGTGGTCCATGGAGGAGGGAACGCGCGCGCCGGTCGTGAGGTAGGCGAGCAGGTCCTCGGCGAACGCGTGGAAGCTCGCGATGATCACGCGGTTGTTGCGCACCACCAGGTTGTAGCCGAGCACTGCGGGCACCGCGACGGCGAGGCCGAGCGCAGTCATGATCAGTGCTTCGCCCACGGGTCCCGCCACCTGGTCGAGCGAGGTCTCGCCGGACGCGCCGATGCGCACCAGCGCGTGGAAGATGCCCCACACCGTGCCGAACAGGCCGATGAACGGAGCCGTGCTGCCGACGGTCGCCAGGAACGTGAGACCCGTTTCCAGGCGCTCCGTCTCGCGGTTGATCGAGGAGCGCAGCGAGCGATCGAGGAACTCGGCCCGGTGCAGCGTGCCCGCGACGCGTTCTTCGGTGAGGCGATCGTGATGCTCCATGGCGAATTCGCCGTCGAGCGCAATCTTGGAGAACGGCTCCCACTCGGGCTGTTGCTCGAGGAAACCGAGTGCCTGGTCGGTCGGCGTCTTCCAGAACGTCGTCACGACGTGGTGCGAGCGCGTGCGGATCCGGACGACTCGCGCAGCCTTCAGGACGATGAAGTACCACGAGACGATCGACATCAGGACCAGCAGCCCGAAGACGAACAGCCCGACGGCGTCCGTCTGTTGCAGGAAGTTGGCGAAACTCATCGTGGTCAGGGCTTCGGTGGGATGCATGGCTGGATCCTGTGGTCAGTCGTCCAACGAGAACGTGATGGGGACGATGCACCAGGCGCGCATTGGCACGCCGTCGCGCTTCGCCGGCTCGAACCGCCATTCGCGCACGGCATCGAGCGCCGCCTGGTCGAGGCCCGCGTCGCCGCTGCTGGTGCGAACTGCCGCGTCCTGGGGCCGCCCATCCTCACCGACGAGCACCCGCAGGCGCACCGTGCCTTCGATCCCCATACGCAGACAGCGCGGCGGGTAGATCGGCGGCTTCATGTCGAGCAGCTTCATCTTCCAGTACACGGGGGTCTGCTCGACGGGGGCGGCCGCGTTCGAGTCGCCGTCCACCGTTCCCTCGGGCATCGCCGGGCCAGGCTCGCCGGGCAGCAGTTCGTCACCCATTTCGTAACGCTTGACCTGCGTGTCGGGCGGGACCGGATCCGTGGTGGGCGTGTCCACGAGGATCGGCACCGGGCGCGTCACCCTGGGCCGTTCCTGCTTGACCGCGTTGGCCGAGGTGTCCGGCGCCTGCTGCGCTTCGGGTGGCAGGCGCGGCGGCGGCAGCTTGAGCAGGCTCACCTGGAAGACGGGCGGTGGCAACTCGTCCTGCTGGGGTTCGAGCTGGGTCAGCAGGAGCCGCCCGATGCCGGCGGCATGCAGTGCCGTGACGACGAGCAATACCGACGCGGCGCCCCACGTCAGGCGTTCGTCGTGAACGTATCGGTCGATCCGCATCCGGTGCCAGGGACGTGCCGCGTCCAGCTGCTCCGTCGCTGTAACTGGATCGAATGTACTGGAAGAAAGCGCAACCCGCGGCCCCGCAGCCTCAGCGGAAATGCCTACCTGGCGGTGGAATTGCCGAAGATGGGCTGCTACCAGCCGCAGGTCTCACCCTTGTTCTGTTGCTTGAGCCAGTCCTGCAACGGCTTGAAGTATTCGATGATCGCCGAGCCGTCCATCTGCCGCGTGCCCGTCAGCTCGTACAGCGTGTCCTGCCACGGCTGGCTTGCGCCCTTGGCGAGCATCGCGCCGAACTTCCTGCCCGCTTCCTCGTCGCCGAAGATCGAGCACTCCGACAGCGGGCCCTTGAATCCAGCCGCTGCGCAAAGCGCTTTCTGGAACTGGAACTGCATGATGAACGACAGGAAGTAGCGCGTGTACGGCGTATTGCCGGGGATGTGGTACTTCGCACCCGGGTCGAAGTCGGCTTCGGTGCGCTCGATCGGCGGGCGGATGCCCTGGTACTTCTCGCGCAGCGCCCACCACGCTGCATTGTAATTCTCCGGCTGCACCTGGCCCGAGAACACCTGCCAGCGCCACTCGTCGATCATCTTGCCGAACGGCAGGAACGCGATCTTCTCCAGCGCCATCTTCATCTGCTGGTTGATGACTGCTTCCTTGCCGGGCTTCGATTCGGGCAGCAGGCCGATCTGCGCGAGGTACGCGGGCGTCATCGACAGCGTGATCGTGTCGCCGATGGCTTCGTGGAAGCCGTCATGCGCGCCGTTCTGGAACATGACCGGCTGGTCCTTGTACCCGAGGAAGTAATAGACGTGACCCATCTCGTGATAGAGGGTCTTCAGCTCCTCGAGCGTCGGTCGCGTGCACATCTTGATGCGCACGTCGTCCTTGCCATCCATGTGCCAGGCGCTCGCGTGGCATTGCACGTTGCGGTCACGCGGCTGCGACAGCATCGAGCGTTCCCAGAACGTCGCCGGCAACGCCGGGAACGCGATCGACTGGTAGAACGCCTCGGCTGATTTCGCCATGCGCACCGAGTCGTATTTCTGCGCGACGAGCGCGGAGTCCACGTCGAGCGGGCTCACGCCGGGATACGGTTCGAAAATGTCATAGGCGGCATCCCATTGCTGGGCCCACATGTTGCCGAACAGGTGCGCCGGGATCGGCTTGCCCGCCGGCACCTTGTCCTCGCCGTACGTCGCCGCGAGCTTGCCGCGCGCGTAGCACTGCAGGTCCTTGTAGAGCGGCTCGACCTGCCGGTAGAGGCGTGCAGCTTCCCTGGTGAAGTCGTCAGCGGGCATGTCGTAACCCGAGCGCCACATTGCGCCCAGGTCCTTGTGGCCCAGCGTGCGCGCGCCTTCGTTCGCCAGTTCAGTGAAGCGCACATAGTCAGCGCGCAGCCCGCGGGCCTGGTCGTGCCAGCCCTTCCAGGCGTCGAGCAGCTCGTCGTAGTTGCGGCTTTCCTCGAGTACCGTCTTCAGCTGCACTTCGTCGCGGCACTCCTTGCCGTCATCCTTGCAGTACCTGGCCTCGCCGTACTTCGCCTCCATGCCCGCCATGATCGTCGCGAGTTCGGCGCGCTTGGCGGGGTCATCCGGCGCCGGCGCAGACACTCCCTGCCGTAACAGGTCAATGGCGCGGCGCGATGCGGCGCTCATCGGCTTGCCGTCGAACTGCTTCGATTCCTCGACCGCCTTGCTGAAGGCGGCGAGGAAGCGCTCGTTGGCTCGCGCGCTAAGCCACTGCGTGTCGACCGTGATGTAGGTCGCCTGCGTCCAGCCGGCGGCATTGAGCTCGCGGTAGATGTCGGCGAATTCCCTGTTGAGTCGCGCGACGAACTCGTCGGCGGTTTCGGCCGAGGCGACGCCGAGCGGCGCGAGCGTGCAGAGCGCGATGGCTACGCCCGCAGCCAGGCGGCTGCGCAGCTTACAGGGCAGGGAACGCGGGGCGATGCCACCGGTGCGGGTCGAGGTCATTGCGGTCTCCGGAAACGTCTGACTCAGTCCAGGCCGACCTTCGTCTCGACGCGGTAACTGAAGAGGTCCGAGTTGTAGCGGGCCACGAGGTGATCCTGCAGCTGGCCTTGCGCGTCGTAGGAAAAGCGGACGAGCTTGAGCAGCGGCTTGCCGCTCGGAACGTCGAGTGCGCGGGCAACGTCGGGCGCCGCACCTTCCGCGCTGAGGAAGCGCTCCATGCGCGCGATCTTGAGCCCGTAGCGTTCAAACAGCGTCAGTCGGCTCGCACCCTCGAATTCCTTCTTCGGCATCGACGCCGAGAACTTGGGCGTCCAGGAGACGTAGTGCGCGAATGGCCGGCCACTGGCGCTGCGCACCCGCACGAGCTGACATACCCGGACGCCTGCACCGAGACCGAATGCCGTCTGCAGGTCCGGCGGCGGTACCGCCATGCGCTTGAACAGGACCGTGAGCGTCGTATCGCGGCCGAGGTCGCCGAGGCTTTCTGCGTTGGAGCCGAGCGGCGCGACGATCGGCGCTGGGCGGTCTGCGTGACTGACGAACGTGCCCTTGCCCCGGTGCCGGACCACGAGGCCTTTGGCGGCGAGCTCGACCAGCGTGCGTCGCGCCGTGATGCGCGAGACGTTGAATCCGTCCGAGAGTTCCTTCTCGGACGGCATGCGCGACTCGTTCGGCAGCACGCCCTTCACAATGGCGTCGTGCAGGACCGTATACAGCTGGAAATACAGCGGCGACGGCGACTCGGCGTCGATCAGCTCCCGGTCGAGCAGGGCGAGCGCCGCCGCTCCCTCGGTTTGTCTCATGCAGCCGCTCCGCCGCCGTGTGCCATCAGTGCTTGATGTCTTCGGCGCCGTGCATCCACCGCACGAGTGTGCCGGACAGCGTCCAGAGCACGATCGCAAAGAAGAACAGCGTCCCGGCCAGGCCGCCGAAGATCGACAGCTCGCCGAGCGATTCGGCGTATGAGCCGATGATGCCGGCCAGCCAGTTCGCAACAAAATTGATGAGGAACCAGACGCCCATCATCAGCGAGGCGAGGCGCAGTGGCGCGAGCTTCGTGACCATCGAGAGCCCGACCGGCGAGATGCAGAGTTCGCCTGTCGTGTGGAAGAAGTAGGCGATCACGAGCCACCACATGCTCGCCTTGGCGTCGCCACCCTGCGACTCGAGCGCCGCGGCGACCATCGCGAGAAAGCCGATGCCAGTCAGCACCAGGCCCATCGTCATTTTCTTCGGCGTCGCGGGATTGCGGCCGATCTCGCCGAGCTTGCTCCAGGCAACCGAGAACAGCGGCGCCAGCAGCACGATGAAGAGCGGGTTCAGCGACTGGAACCAGCCCGCCGGCACTTCGAACGTACCAATCATGCGGTCGGTCTTCTCCGCGGCGTACAGGTTCATGAGGCCACCAGCCTGCTCGAACGCGGCCCAGAACAGCACGATGAACACGAACAGCATGAAGATCACGCGCAGGCGATCGACTTCGTCCGGCGTGAGCGGTTTTTTCTCGCCGCCCGCGAGCGCCGCAGCCCGGCGCGCGGCCGGCACCACGCCGATCTCGCCGAGGTACTTGCGCGCCAGCAGCAGCTGGATGATGACGGACAGGATCATGCCGACGCCGGCAGCGAAGTAGCCGTACGCCCAACCCCTGGCAGGATCCTCACCGAGCGTCGAGCAGATGAGCGGCGCCAGGAACGCGCCCGCGTTGATACCCATGTAGAAGATCGTGAACGCGCCGTCGCGACGGGCGTCGCCTTCGGGGTACAGATCGCCGACCATCGTCGAGATGTTCGGCTTGAAGAAGCCGTTGCCGAGGACGAGCAGGATCAGGCCGATGTAGAAAAGCTGCAGGTTGCCCGGAATCGCGGCTGCCAGCGTGAACTGACCCGCGGCCATGACCAGGCCGCCGATGATCACTGACTTGCGCTGGCCGAGGTAGTTGTCGGCGAGCCAGCCGCCAATCAGCGGCGTGAAGTAGACGAAGCCGGTGAAGAGACCGTACAGCTTGAGCGCTTCAGCCTGCGTCCAGCCGAAACCGGGGTTCGCAACCTCGACGCCTGCCACGAGCGACAGCACCAGCAATGCGCGCATGCCGTAGTAGCTGAAGCGTTCCCACATCTCCGTCGCGAAGAGCAGGAACAGTCCTTTCGGGTGGCCGAGCCAGGTGCCGTCGGGCACGCCGGGTACTGCTGTGCTGGACATTATTTTTCGCTATTCCAATGGGTTGCGCCAACGGGCGCGAGGCTGCAGAGTCTGGTGGATTTTGCGGTGCGAGAGCAAGCTGGAATAGGAATAGGGGACGTGCACCGGCAAATAGTCTATTTGCCGGTGCACGTCCCCTATTTGATGCCGCCTGCCAGACGCTGCACACGGCTGGCGATCAGGAGCAGGGCGGCACCCGCACCAAGCGAGACGAGTGCAATCTTCAGGTACTGGCCGGGCATCGACGCGACGTCCTGTGCATCGAACCCACCGGCGACGAGACCGGCAAGCAACAGGCCGAGCGACGTCGCCAGGAACCACAGTCCCATCATCTGGCCGACGAAGCGAGGCGGTGCGAGTTTCGTCACCGAGCTGAGACCCACGGGGCTCAGGCACAACTCGCCGAAGCAATGCAGCAGATAGGCCAGCAGTAGCCATTGCGGACCCGCGAGCCGGCCGCTGGCGACCACCGTGGCTGCACCCACCATCACCAGGAACCCCAGGCCGAGCAGCAGCAGGCCGAATGCAAACTTGGCGGGGGCCGAAGGGTCGAGGTTGCGCCGGCCGAGGTAGATCCAGAGTGCGGAGAACGCCGGCGCGAACAGCAGGATATAGAGCGCACTCGGCGCCTGGAACCAGCCCGCGGGAATCTCGAAGCCGCCAACCATGCGATCGGTGAACCGTTCCGCGAACAGGTTCAACGACGAGCCCGCCTGTTCGTAACCGGCCCAGAACAGCGCGGACGAAACGAAGAGCGCGAGCACGACCAGCACGCGTCGGCGCTCGATGCGGTCGAGACCGGCGAACGTGAGCAGGTAGAAGAAATACCCCACGGTCACGACGAGGATCGCAACGGCGGTCCAGCGTGCGACATGCGTCGGGTCGAGCGTGATGATGCCGGCTGCAATCAGCGTCGTGATGACAGCGACGGCGCCCAGCACGACCACGACTCCGCGCCACTGCCGTTGGTCGGCGGCGAGCAAAGCTGGATGCGTGGGACGCGCACGTTTTCCAGCGTCACCCAGGTGATGGCGAGTAAGCAGGAACTGCGCGAGCCCGAGGGCCATCGCGACGGCGGCGCCCGCAAATCCTGCGCGCCAACCGTACTGCTGCGCGAGCCAGGGCGTCGCCAGTGAACCGATCAATGCGCCGACGTTGATGCCCAGGTAAAAAAGGGTAAACCCTGCGTCACGCGCGGCGCCGCCTTGCGGATACAGCTGTGCAACCATCGCGCTGATGTTCGGCTTCAGCAGCCCGACGCCGAGCACGACCACCAGGCAACCGGTATAGAAGAGCGTGGGTCCTGCCGGAATCGCCAGCGCCGTGTTGCCGACGAGAATCAGCGCGGCTCCCCACACGACCGCACGCTGGGCTCCGAGCAGGCGGTCGGCGAGCCAGCCGCCGGGCAGGGCCATCAGGTACGTCGCCGTGGTGTAGAGGCCGTAGATCGCGGTGGCTTTGCGATCGTCGAGCCCGAAGCCGCCGGTCGCGACGGCGTCGACCAGGAACAGGATCAGGATCCCGCGCATCCCGTAATAGGTGAAGCGCTCCCACATCTCCGTCATGAAGAGTGTGGCGAGTCCTCGCGGATGCCCGAACCAGTGATCCCTGATGGCGAGCCCCCCTGCCCGACCGGATTACTGCTTGTACACGGTTCCCTGTTTCATGACGAACTCGACGGCATCCAGCGCGTGGATGTCCGCGAGCGGGTCGCGTGTCACGGCGACGATGTCAGCCGAGTAGCCCGCGGCGATCTGTCCGGCCTCGGCTTCGATGCCGAGTGCCTCGGCGCCGACTTTCGTGGCCGCCTGGATCGCCTGCATCGGTGTCATCCCGTACTGCACCATGTACGCGAGCTGCTTCGGCGCGTCCTTGTGCGGATGCACACCGGTGTCGGTGCCCATGGTGAGCTTGATGCCCATCTGCACGGCCTTGCGGAAATTATCGCGCTGCGCCTGCGCCACTTCGCGGTCCTTGCGCAGGAACTCCTCCATCTCATTGCGCTTGGGGCCTTCGGACTGCGTGTATTCGGTGTTGAAAATGTCCATCGACAGGTACGCACCGGTCTTCTTTGCCAGGTCGAGCCCTTCCTGGTCGATCAGGCTCGCATGCTCGATCGTGTCGACGCCTGCCTTGAGCGCGACCTTGATGCCATTGGCGCCGTGCGCATGCACTGCGACCCTGCGGCCGTGCATGTGGGCTTCGTCGACGATCGCGGCGACTTCTTCCGGCGTGTATTGCTGCGCGCCGACTCGCGTACCCTTGGAGAACACGCCGCCGGTGCCGCAATACTTGATCACGTCCGCGCCGTACTTCACGTTCTTGCGCACCATCGCGCGCACCGCGTCGACGCCGTCAGCCACGCCCTCACCGCGTTCGTTGTATTCGGGCGCGAGCATGTTGCTGTCGCAATGGCCGCCCGTGATGCCCAGTGCCGGGCCCGACGCCAGGATGCGGGGTCCGATGACGTCGCCCGCGTTGATGGCATCGCGCAGCGCAATGTCCGAGTAACCGCTGGCGCCGACGTTGCGGATCGTCGTTACGCCGGACAGCAGCGTCTCGCGGCCAAAGCGCGCACCCATCAGCGCCTCGCGCGGAATCGAAATACCGTAGCCACGGTAGGGCGGCGTGGTCGGGTCACCGGTCACGTGCGTGTGCGTGTCGATCAGTCCCGGCAGCACCGTCTTGCTGGAGAGGTCGATGACCGTGGCACCCGGCGGTACCACCGTCACCCCGGCGGCACCGACCGCGCTGATCTTGCCGCCCTGCACGATGATCACCTGGTCATTGCGCACCCGGCCCGTCACCACGTCGATGAGCTTGCCCGCCTTGATCGCCGTGATGGGTTCGGGGACCGCAGCGGACGGCACATCGGCAGCAAAGACGGTCGGGATTGCGCACGCCGCGACGGCAGCGAACGCACGGCGGACGGACAGGCACAGGGTCGAAGGCATGAGGACTCCAGTTCTTGGGACGAGCAATGAAAGCGGGTACAGGCTCAGCGGACGTTGCCCATCAGTCGCGCGAGTGGGCGGCTGATGAGCAGCAGGAACACGCCGATGCCGCAGGCGTAGAGCACGATACCCATGAACCGGTCAGGCATCGCGGCGAGGTTGTTGGCGTCGAAGCCGCCGGCGATGAGGCCGGCCATGAGCTTGCCGAGCGAGCTGCCGAGGAACCAGACGCCCATCATCTGCCCGACCAGCCGCGCCGGCGCGAGCTTGGTCACGGTCGAGAGGCCGACGGGGCTCACGCAGAGCTCGCCAAACACGGTGAGCAGGTAGGTCAGGATCAGCAGGTACGCCGGGGCGTTGGCGCCACCGGCCACGATATTGGCCGCGGACACCATGAACAGGAACCCCAGGCCCATCAGCAGCAACCCGAACGCGAACTTGAGCGGCGCAGCAGGATCCATCTGGCGTCGCGCGAGTTGCACCCACAGCGCCGAGAAGACTGGCGCGAACAGGATGACGAACGCCGGCTGCACCGACTGGAACCAGCCCGCCGGAATTTCGAAGCCACCGACCATGCGATCGATGTAGCGTTTGGCGAAGAGGTTGAGCGACGAGCCCGCCTGCTCGTAGCCCGACCAGAACGACGCGACCCCCAGGAACATCACGAGCACGACAACCATGCGCTTGCGTTCGACCGGGTTGAGTCCCGCGCCGAAGAACAGGTACAGGAAGTACAGCGCGGCCATGCCGACCAGCACGTAGGCGGCGCTTTTTGCGAGTCGTGCCGGGTCGAGGTGCACGGTCCCTGAGAACAGCACGGCCGCAACCGCGGCGAACACGGCCAGCGCGACCCAGAGCCGACGCCAGTCAGTCGCGAGCCCTGCGCCGCCGTCATTGCGGTTCGGGTGCGCGCCGGCGCCGTTGAACAGACGGCGTGACAGCCAGAATTGCAGCAATCCGAAGGGCAGGCCGATCGCCGCCGCGAGAAAACCGATGCGCCAGCCGTAACGCTGCGCCAGCCAGCCCGCGATCAACGGGCCGATGAACGCACCGAGGTTGATCCCCATGTAGAAGATCGTGAAGCCTGCGTCACGCCGGCCGCCGCCTTCGGGGTAGAGGTCGGCGACGAGCGTGGAGACGTTCGGTTTCAGCAGGCCGACGCCGAGGATGATCACCACGAGCCCGCCGAAGAAGAGCTGTTGCGGGCCGGGTATCGTCAGCATCAGGGTGCCGAGCGTCATCAGCGCGCCGCCAACCATGACGGCGCGTTGCGCGCCGATCAGCCGGTCGGCGATCCAGCCGCCCGGCAGCGCCGCCATGAAGACCGCTGCCGTGTAGAGACCGTAAATCGCAGTCGCGGTCTTGTCGTCGAAGCCATAGCCGCCGCTCTCGACCGCATCGACCAGGAACAGCACGAGCAGGGCGCGCATGCCGTAGAACGTGAAGCGCTCCCACATCTCCGTGAAGAATAGCGTCGACAGCGCGCGCGGATGTCCCCCCAGCACTGGGCGGCTCAGCTTTCGGTCGCGGTCGCCGGGGTGCCCCGGCTTTTCTGGATCATGCGCGCGAACAGGATGCCCAGTTCATACAGCAGGTACATCGGCACGGCCATGAAACTCTGTGACACCGCGTCCGGCGGCGTCAGGAACGCGGCGATGATGAAGATGCCGAGGATGACGTAGCCACGGTTGCGCGTGAGCACATCGAGCTTGACGAGTCCCGTCACGACCAGCAGCACTACCGCCACCGGCATCTCGAACGCGATGCCGAACGCCATGAACAGCAGCAGCACGAAGTCCAGGTAGTTCGCGATGTCCGTCATCATCTTCACGCCCGTCGGCGTGGTCGACGCGAAGAACTGGAACATCAGCGGGAAGACGACGTAATAGGCGAACGCAACGCCGACGTAGAACAGCACGATGCTCGAGACGATCAGCGGCGCCGCGAAGCGCCGCTCGCGCTTGTAGAGCCCCGGCGCGACGAAGCCCCAGATCTGGAACAGGATGTACGGCATCGCCAGGAAGATCGCGCCGATCAATGAGAGCTTCAGTGGCGCCATGAAGGGCGACACCACGCTCGTGGCGATCAGCGAAGTGCCGGCCGGCAGCTTTTCAATCAGCGGCCGCGCGACCAGCGTAAACAGTTCGTTCTGGAAGAACGCGAGCGGCACGAAACAGATGACGACGGCAATGACGGAGTGCAGCAACCTGTCCCGCAGCTCGAGGAGGTGCGAGACGAGCGTGCCTTCGGCCAGCGGCTCTCCCTCACCCGGGCTTTGGCTCATCAGCGATCGTCTCGGCCGGTGAGGAGTGGGCGGGTGGTGTCGCCGCCGCGAGCTGTGCTGGCGCGGCGCGGGATTCGTCGCTCGACGTGCCGGACGACGTATCGGGCGCAGTGTTCGGTGCCGGCGTGGGTGCCGGGGCGTGAATTGTGTTCGATGGCGCAGCCGCCGCCGGCCTGGTGTCTGCAAGCGGATCGAACTGCGTTTCCTGTTCGAGCTGGCTGCGGAGCTGGCGTGCCATCGATCGTGCCCGGCCTGCCCACCGACCGATGTCAGCAGCGAGCTTCGGCAGCCGCGCCGGCCCGAGCACGAGCAGCGCAATGCCGAAGATCAGGACGATCTCGGTGAAGCCGACCTCGAACATGCGGCTGGATCAGCCCGTTTTGCCGTCCGTCTTGGACGTAGACGAGGTGGGTTCCTGGAAGCTGGCGTCCTTGGTGCCGCCGCCGGTCAGGTCCGAGAGCTGTTTGTTCTGCTCGTCCTCGCCTTCGTTCATGGCTTTCTTGAAGCCGCGCACGGCCCCGCCGAGGTCCGAGCCGATGTTCTTCAGCTTCTTGGCCCCGAACAGGACCAGTGCAATCGCCAGGATGATGAGCAGTTCGCGAAAACCGATACCCATGGAGTTCTCCGGGGCCCGCAAAAACGGGGGCAACCATCATACGACAATCGCTATAGCGACTCGGTTACCGTGCCTGCGGAAAATCGCAACCAGAACGTGACGGGGCCATCGTTCACGAGCGAGACCTTCATGTCGGCACCAAAGCGGCCCGTGGCCACCTTGCCGGGCAGCGCTGCACGGGCGTATTCGACGACCCGCTCGAACAGTCGTCGGCCGAGTTCGGGCGGCGCGGCCGCCGCAAAGCTCGGACGCAGCCCTTTGCGGGTGTCGGCCGCGAGCGTGAACTGGGAAACCAGCAGCAGTTCGCCACCGGTGTCGGCGAGGCTCAGGTTCATGCGCCCGGCATCGTCGCCAAACACGCGGTAGCTCACGGCCCGGTCGACCAGGCGCCGGGCGGTCGCGACGTCGTCACCGGGCTCGACGGCTACGAAGGCCAGCAGGCCTGGACCAATCTGGCCCACGATATCGTCATCGACGCGAACATTTGCTTCTGAGACGCGCTGGATAAGCAAGATCATGCAGATTATTCTACCAATCTATCCCACTTTTTTCGAAACGATCAGAAAATCGACAATCAATCGTAAGAATTCCATGAAGTGGGAAGAAAAGACAAAAATTTGGCCAGAACTTCAAAAAATTAACTGCCAGAATCACTGCGCGCCGAGTTCCTGAGCTTTATCCAGCGCTTCCTGTGCCTGTGGATTCTTGTCGCGGGCCCGCAGCGAGTCTGCGATCAGCTGCCAGGCCGCCGATTGAGTGTGGCTGTCGCCCACCGCCATCGACAGCGCCTTGCGGCCCATCGATTCCGCCTGCGCGTAGTTGCGCTGGTCCATCCGCAGCCGGCCCATCTCGACCCACAGCAGCGGATTGCTGGGTTCGATGCGCAGCGCGCGGTCGAGCGATCCGGCCGCACCAGGCAGGTCGCCTTTTTTGCGCTGTAACTGCGCTTGCGAGACCAACGCCTTGCTGGCCGGGCTGAGGGTGGCCGGCGCCACTTTCGGGCGCTCGCGAGGCACCGGTATCGACGGTGCCGGCCCCTGGATCACGGGTTCCGCGGGCATGGTGGAAGTGACCGTCGGCGGCTCGGAGATCACCGGCCCGCTGCCGCCCTGGGTTGCAGGCCGGGTTGAGGCTGGTGGCTGCGTATGGAAGGGTTGCAGCGAGCAACCCGCGGCTGCAAGCAGGGCGACGGCAACGAACGTTCGCGACAGCGGGAGCATTGAGATACCTCGGCCGCGATTGTCCGGCCCCCGCGCGGACCAGATCAAGGAGGATTGCTGGTCTGCGGTGCTGCGTCAGCCGGCACCGTGACGCCTTCCACGTTCGGTGCGTCCTGCAGCAGCGGCCGCATCAGCGCGGCCTCCTCGGACGTGGTGCTCGGCGGGCAGGTGGGGCTCGGGTTCAGCACCGTCCCCAGTTCGAACGGCATTCTGACGGCCGAGCCGGAACAATACGGCGATGTCTCCAACCCCGAGTAGAACTCGATCCAGCGATCCTCGACCGCTTCGGGCATCAGCGGGTCGAACGAGGTTGTCGAGATCGAGGCCATCAGGCGTGTCCACGCCTGCAAGGCGCCGGTCGTGCCGGTGAGACCGGTGGGAGCGTTGTCGTCGTGACCCATCCACACCACGATCACGTGACCACCCGAGAAGCCGGCGAACCAGCTGTCGCGGTAATCGTTCGACGTCCCGGTCTTGCCCGCTACGACGAGGCCCGGCGGCAGCGCCTTCTTCGCGGGCCGTGCCGTTCCGCGCTCGAAGACCTCGATCAGCATGCGATTGAGCGTGTACACCGCTTCCGCCGGCGCCGCCTCGGTGACCTCGAGCTCCGGCGCCTTGAGCGCCTTGCCCTGTTCGTCGATCACCGCGCGCACGGCCCGCAAGGGCGAGCGGAAGCCGCCGTTGGCCAGCGTGTTGTACATCTGCGCGACTTCGACCGGATTCAGCTGCGCCGTGCCGAGCAGGATCGACGCGTACTTCGGCGGTGCCTCGTCGAGTCCCAGCTGCACGTAAGTCTTCGCGACCGGCCCGAGACCCACGTCCAGCCCCAGGTTCACGGTCGCGAGGTTGTACGACTGCGTGAGTCCGCGCACGAGCGTGACCGGCCCGTGGACCTTCTTGTCGTAGTTGTTGGGCTTCCAGACGTCGCCGCTTTCGAGCTTGTACTCGATCGGTTCGTCCATCACGACCGATGCCGGCGTGTACCGGCCCGTCTGCAGTGCAGCCAGGTAGACCATCGGCTTGGCGAGCGAGCCGATCGGTCGCTTCATGTCGAGTGCGCGGTTGAACCCGTCGAACGACGCGCGACGCCCGCCGACCATGGCCACGACTTCACCTGTTTGCGGTGTCGTCACGACCATGGAACCTTCGAGACCGCGCGCTGCCTTGCGGCCACCCTTGTCCTGCCGGGCGAGCTCATCGCTCAGCGCGATCTCGGCTTTTTCCTGCAGCAGGGGATCGAGCGTGCTGAAGACGGTGAGTCCGGTCTCGGTGAGCGCCTGTTCCTGGTAGTCCTCGCGCAGCCGGCGCCGCACGAGGTCGAGGAAGGCCGGGAAATAATTTGCGGAGCGACCCGCATTGTCGGTGATGCCGAGCGGCGCCTTCATGGCGCGCTTTGCGTCTTCGGGCTTTACGACACCCTGCTCGGCGAGCACCTTCAGCACCAGGTTACGGCGCTCGCGCGCCCGCTCCGGCTGGCGCCGCGGATCGTAGTACGACGGCCCGCGCACGATCGCGACCATCAGGGCGACCTCCGGCAGGTTGAGCTCGGCCAGCGGCTTGCCGAAATAGAACTGGCTCGCGAGCCCGAACCCGTGCACCGCGCGGCGGCCGTCCTGGCCGAGGTAAATCTCGTTGATGTAGGCGTTCATGATGTCCGCCTTCTCAAACCGGGACTCGAGCAGGAACGCCATGATCGCTTCCTCGCCTTTGCGGCGCAGCGTGCGCCGGCTGTCGAGGAAATAGCTTTTCACGAGCTGCTGCGTCAGCGTGCTGCCACCCTGCTCGACCTGTCCCGCCCGGACGTTGACGAACAAAGCGCGCAGGATCGCGAGCGGGTTCACGCCGTGGTGCGATTCGAACTTGCGGTCCTCCACGGCCTTCAGCGCTTCCGGCAGCAGTGGCGGGACTTCGGCCGGCGAGACGATGATCCGGTCCTCGCCGTGAATCGGGAAGATGCTGCCGATCAGCAACGGATCGAGGCGGAACACGGGGACGTCGGCGCCGTCGGGACCGGCCAGCGCCGCGATCACTTCCCCGTCGAAACCGATGTGCAGCTTCTGGGCGGGTTGCGTCTCGTCGGAGAAGCGGAACTCGCGGACGTAGACGTCGACCGAGTCGCCCTTGCGACGGAACGTGCCGGGACGGTCCACCGGGGTCTGCGGGATGTAACCGAGGCGCTCGAGTTCCTGGGCGAAGCGCGCCGACGAGAGATTCTGCCCGGAATAGAGTTCGAGGGGCTGCGCGTACACACGCGCGGGCAGGGTCCAGCGGCGGCCTTCGAACTGCTGCGTGACGCGGCGATCGAGCACGGCGACGAGAATGATCGCGGCGAGCAGCGCCAGCAGCGCGATGATGGCGAAGCCGCGCTGCAGCTTCTGCCGGGATCTGGGTTTACGTTTGCGCCTGGCCATCTTCGGAGCTTACTTGCGCCAGAAGGTCGGCGTCAGCAGCACCAGCACCGAGAAGATCTCCAGGCGCCCGAGCAGCATCGCCAGCGAGCAGACCCACGTCTGGAAGTCGGTGAGTCCCTGGTAATTGCTGGCCGGCCCGACGACGCCGAGGCCCGGCCCCGCATTGTTGATCGTCGCAATGATGGCCGTGAACGAGCTGATGAAGTCCATGCCGCTCGCGAGCAGCAGGAAGGTCAGCGTGACGACGGTGCCGAAATACAGCACGACGAACGCGAGCACGGCGAACACGACGTGGTTGGCGACCACCTGGTTGCGGATCTTGACCGGCGTCACGGCTTGGGGGTGCACGAGCAGAAACAGCTCGCGCGACGCCTGCTGGACGAGCACCAGCGTGCGGAACATCTTGATGCCGCCGCCGGTCGAGCCCGTGCTGCAGGTATAGCAGGAGAGCATGATGATGATCATCGGCGCGAAGATCGGCCAGGAGGCGTAGTCCTGAGTCACGAAGCCACAGGTCGTCGCGAACGCGACCAGGTTGAACGCGACGTGGCGCAAGGAGGTCAGGAAATCCAGGTACACCTGGTGGGTCCATACGTACAGCGTCACGCCCAGGATCGCTACAGCCACGAGTCGCAGCATTGCGCGGGCTTCGACATCCACCAGGTAGGTGCGGAGGCTTTTCTGCTGCCACGCAATGAAATGCCGGGAAAAGTTCACTGCTGCCAGCAGCATGAACCCGATCAGGACGGCTTCGATGGCCGGCGAGTCGAAGTGACCGATGCTTGCGTCGTAGTTCGAGAATCCGCCCAGCGAGACGGTCGAGAATGCGTGAAAGACGGCGTCGTACCAGTTCATGCCGGCGATCTTTAGTGCCGCGACACCGCCGATGGTGATCAGCAGGTAGACGACCCACAGCGCCTTGGCCGTCTGGGTAATGCGCGGCGTCAGCTTTTCGTTCTTGACCGCGCCGGGTGTCTCGGCCTTGTAGAGCTGCATGCCGCCAACGCCGAGCAGCGGCAGGATCGCCACGGCGAGGACGATGATGCCCATGCCGCCGAACCAGTGCAGCGTCGCGCGCCACATGTTCAGCGACGGGGCCAGGGTGTCGAGTCCGGTCAGCACCGTGGCGCCGGTCGTGCTGAGCCCGGACATGGTTTCGAAGAATGCGTCGGTGAAGGTCAGCTCCGGCAACGCGATCAGCAGCGGCACCGTGGCAATGGCCGACATGAGGACCCAGGCCAGCGTGACCAGCAGAAAACCGTCCCGCGAGCGCAGTTCGCGCTTGTGTCGCCGGGTCGCCCCGACCATGGCTGCGCCCACCGCCATGCAGATCACCGCGGCATAGACGAAATCGATCAGCATGCGGTCGCGGTAGATCAGCGACGTGACCATCGGCAGCAGGTAGGTGACGCTGAACAGCATCAGCATTGACCCGAGGACGTTGACGACGGCTAGCATCGGGGTGACTGCATCCGGCGGCCCGGCTCAGGTCTGGAACAGGCGTTCGACCTGCTCCACGTGCCGCTTGTCCGAAAGGAAGAGGATCACGTGGTCGCCGTTTTCGATCACCGTGTCATGGTGCGCCATGATCACCTGCTCGCCGCGCACGAGGGTCACGATCTTCACGCCCTCGGGGAGCTTGATGTTTTCGATGGGGCGGCCAACGACCTTGCCGCCGCGCAGGCCGTGCGCGATGGTTTCCATGGCTTCGGCCGCACCCTGGCGTAGTGAGTGAACCTGCACGACGTCGCCGCGCCGCACGTACGCCAGCAGCGAGCCGATCGTGACCGTCTGCGGCGAAATGGCAACGTCGATTTCGCCCATCGCCGTGAGGTCGGCATAAGCCGGTCGGCTGATCAGCGCCATGACGCGTCGCGCGCCGAGGCGCTTGGCCAGCATGGCGGAAAGAATGTTGGCTTCTTCGGAATTGGTGAGTGAGCAGAAGACGTCGACGCTGTCGATATTCTCCTCGACCAGCAGTTCCTCGTCCGCCGCGTCGCCCACCAGCACGATCGAGTTGTTCAATTGTTCCGAAATCTTGCGCGCGCGCTTCGAGTCGCGCTCGATTACCTTGACCTGGTTCTCGTCGTCGAGTGTCTGCGCAAGCCGGAAGCCGATGTTGCCGCCGCCCGCGATGACGACGCGCTTGACCGGGTCCTCGAGCTTCTGCATCTCCTTCATGACGGCGCGGATGTCCTGCGTCGCCGCAACGAAGAAGACCTCGTCGCCGTCCTCGATCACCGTGTCGCCTTCGGGTTCGATGCTCTCGCTCTTGCGGTACATGGCCGCCACGCGCGCTTCGCTGTTGCGCATGTGGCCCTTGAGTTCGCGGATCGGGCGGCCGACGAGCGCGCCGCCCTTGAGCGCCTTGATTCCGACAAGCCGGACCTTGCCGTCCGCGAAGTCCACCACCTGCAACGCGCCTGGGTAGCGGATGAGCCGCTCGATGTACGCGGTGACCGCTTCTTCGGGACTCAGGTACATGTCGATCGCGAATCCCGGCAACGCGGTCGCCGTCTCGGGGGATTCGGTCGAAACGAACAGGCCCGGATGCTTCGTGTAATCACGCGAGCGGATGCGGGCGATCTTGGTCCTGGTGCCGAAGAGGCTCCACGCCACGTGGCACGCGACCATGTTGGTCTCGTCACTGTTCGTGAGTGCGACGAGCATGTCGGCATCGCGCGCGCCGGCAGTCTCGAGCGTGCGCGGACTCGCCGCGTTGCCCTGCACCGTGCGGATGTCGATGCGGTCCTGCAGGTCGCGCAGTAACACTTCGTCGGTGTCGACGACGGTCACGTCGTTGGCCTCTTCGCGGGCCAGGTGGTACGCCGCTGTCCGGCCGACCTGGCCGGCCCCGAGGATAATGATTTTCAAGCTTCTTGACCTGTGGGGCAGCGCGCCATTCTAGCGCGACTCAGAGCGTTTCCAGGTTGGCGTACCCCAGCATCAGCCACTTGGTGCCCTGGCGCTCGAACACCACCTGTACGCGGGCGTGGGCGCCCTGGCCTTCCAGGCTCAGGACCACCCCGTCCCCGAACTTGGCGTGACGGACCCGCTGGCCGAGCTTGAATGCCCCTACCGGATTCTCGTCCTGGAACCGCCGTCCGCTCATGGACAGGTTACTGCCGACAGGGCGAGTCGCCTGCTGTGGAACCTGGCGCGACTGGGGGGAATACATCGGCCGGGAGACCTGCACCTTGGGCCGGACTTCCTCTATCAGCTGCAGCGGAATCTCGGCGAGGAACCGGGACGGGGCGCCGAAGTTGTCCACCCCGTGCATGCGGCGCTGCTCGGCATAGCTCACATACAGCTGCCGCATGGCGCGCGTGCAGCCTACGTAACAGAGGCGACGCTCCTCCTCGAGCCCGTGCACGTCCATGATCGAGCGCTGGTGCGGGAACAGGCCGTCTTCCAGGCCGCACAGGAACACGACCGGGAACTCGAGACCCTTGGCCGAGTGCAGCGTCATCATCTGCACGCAGTCTTCCCAGGCCTCGGCCTGGCCTTCGCCGGACTCGAGCACGGCGTGCGACAGGAACGCCATCAGCGGCGGCATGTCGATGTCCTCGGGCTCGAAGCCGCGCGCGGCGCTGACGAGTTCCTCGAGGTTCTCGAGCCGGGCCTCGCCCTTGTCGGCCTTATCCTTCTGGTAGTGCCCGACCAGGCCGCTCGCCTGGATCACGTGGTCGACCTGTTCGTGCAGCGGCAGGCCCTGCGTTTCGGCGTCGAGCTTCTCGATGAGCGTCAGGAACGCCTGCAGGCACGAGACCGCCTTGCTGCCCAGGTCTTCGTTGCATTCGAACGCGGACTGCCACATCGACTTCACGTGCTCGCGGGAGTGGGCCCGCAGCACTTCGAGCGTGCGCGCCCCGATGCCGCGCGTCGGCAGGTTCACGACGCGCTCGAACGAAGCATCGTCGTCACGATTCGAGATCAGGCGCAGGTATGCCAGCGCGTCCTTGATTTCCTGGCGCTCGAAGAACCGCAGGCCGCCGTACACGCGGTACGGAATGCGTGCGGCGAGCAGGTATTCTTCGAACACCCGCGACTGTGCGTTCGAGCGGTAGAGGATGGCGTTGTCGGCGCGCTTGCCGCCGCGCGCGATCCACTCGCGGATCTTGCCGATGACGAACTCGGCCTCGTCGCGCTCGTTATAGGCGCGGAAGAGGCGCAGCGGCGCGCCCTTGCCTTCGCTGGTCCAGAGCTTCTTGCCGATGCGGCCGCTGTTGTTGCCGATGATGGCGTTGGCGGCGTCGAGGATGTTGCCGGTCGAGCGGTAGTTCTGCTCGAGCCGGAACAGCTGCACGTCGTGGAAATCCCTGCGGTACTGCTGCAGGTTCTCGACCCGCGCGCCGCGCCAGCGGTAGATCGACTGGTCGTCGTCGCCCACGACGTACGGGATGCTGGTCGATCCCACCAGCGCCTTCATCCAGTTGTACTGGATGGTGTTGGTGTCCTGAAATTCGTCGACCAGCACGTGCTTGAAGCGCGCGCGGTAGTGTTCGCCCAGGCCCGGCGTCTCGCGCAGGATCTCGTAGCAGCGCAGCAGCAGCTCGGCGAAATCGACGACGCCATTGCGGCGGCAGGTGTCCTCGTACGTTTCGTATAGCTTGATCAGCTGGTGACGCGTCGGGTCGCCGTCGTCCTTCAGTTGCTTCGGGCGCAGGCCTTCGTCTTTCTGCGCGTTGATGAACCACGCCACTTCGCGCGGTACCCAGCGCGTGTCGTCCAGGTTCAGGCCGCGGATGATCTTCTTGACCAGGCGCTGCTGGTCTTCGCCGTCGAGGATCTGGAACCCCTGCGGCAGCCCGGCCTCGCGCCAGTGCAGGCGCAGCAAACGGTGGCAGATGCCGTGGAAGGTGCCGATCCAGAGCGGCGCGGAAGGCAGGCCGAGCTGTGTCTCGATGCGGTGACGCATCTCGGCCGCGGCCTTGTTGGTGAACGTCACGGCGAGGATGCCGTGCGGCGACACGCCCTCGACCTGCACCAGCCATTCGACGCGGTGGGTCAGCACGCGCGTCTTGCCGCTACCGGCGCCGGCCAGCACCAGGGTTGGCAATAGCGGGGCACTCACGGCCTGCCGCTGCGCGTCGTTCAGCGGCGCAAGAATGTGGGAAACGTCCATCGGAGGGTGGCGGAGTCTACAGGTTCACAGGCCCACCGGCAGCACCGGCCAGCGCGCTTCGATCTGCTGGCCGCGTACCGCCACCAGGTCGCCGAACTGCAGCAGCACGGCCTCGGACTGCGTCGGACGCAGGAAAATGAAATCGTCGACATCGATATCGACCGAACTCGATGCGCTGTAACCCTGCTGGTTCGAGCTGACGTAGGCCCAATGCGGCGACAGGCCCGGCGGCGATTCGTTTTCGGCGAGCCAGTTGCCGCTGTAACCGAAGTAGATCTGGGCCTCGTTCGGGTTCCAGCCGCGAATCAACGGCGCGAAGGGCTCCAGGGTGGGAATCCGTCCCCCCTGCAGCCGTTTCAGGACCGGCGTGGCGATGAAGCTGCTGGCCTCGAAATCGGCGAGCACCGGCAGGTCGTAGTGCGTCGGCTTCATCAGGCAGGTGCCGGCCGAGAGGTCGTTGACCAGGGCTTCGCCTTCGTAGTGGCGGAAGGTGGGACTGCCCGCACCGTTGAACGTGAGACGGTCGTGCAACAGGGCCGGAAAACGGGTCTTGAGCACGTCGAAAGCGGCCTGGTAACGCGCGCGCACCCTGGGCTTTTCTCGCGCTTCGATCAAAGCCGGCAGGCCCATCAGGTGCGCGTCGTAGCCCATGTACCCCGCAAATTCGAGATGCTGGCGATGGTCGTGGATCGTCTGCAGCGGCGCGTGCAGCGAGGCCGCATCCCAGAAGCCGCCCCGTCGCAGGCCGACGTCGAGTTCGAGGTTGACGCGCAAGCGCTGGTTGTGCGCCTTGGCGAACTCGAGGTACTGCGCCAGGCGCGCGTCGCTGTCGATCAGCCATTGCAGCTGGCGGCCTGGATCGAACGGCCCCGTGTGCTCGCGATAGAACGTCGCGACCGCCGCGATGGGCATGGGTTTGCCGAGCAGGATGTCCGAGGCGGGGCGCAACCGGGTCATCGCCTGCAGGAAGGGCCGATGAAAGACCATCAGCGCTCGGGTGTTCGCACGCGTGGCGATGTAGTCGACCAGGGCCGGACTCGGCACCGACTTCACCACGACGCGATAGGTCTTTGCAGGTGCGACGGCAACCGAGCTGGTAACCCGGTCGATGTTGCGATCCAACCGGTCGAGGTCGATGACGAGCACCGGGCGGTCGATGCCATGCGCGCGCAACGTGCGGTTGAGGCGGGCGAAATACTCGGAGTACGGACCGCCGCGGTCGGCAGGCTTGCTGGCGGCGACTGCAGCCGCCGCAATGACGGTACCACCGAGGATGAAAGAACGACGGGTCGGCATGATCAGCTCAGGAAGACGTGCTTGAGGTGCGCATTGAGCAGGCGGCCCTGCGGATCCAGTGCCTCGCGCACCTCGTGGAAGTCCTGCCAGTGGCGGGGATACAGCGCGGACAGGCGCTTTGCGTCCAGCGTATGCACCTTGCCCCAGTGCGGCCGGCCCTCGTATTTCCAGAAGATCGGCTCGATCTCGGCGAAATAAGGCCGGTAGTCCACGTCACCGTACTGGTGCACGGAAATCGAGCAGCCGTCGCCACCTTCGAACATCGACAGCCAGATGTCGTCGGATTTCACGTAGCGGTACTCGAGTGGAAAGCAGACCGGAAGGTTCTTCTCACGCACGGTGCGCAGGATTTCGCGTACGCAGGCCGGGCCAGCTGCGGCAGGCACCGTGTATTCCATCTCGCGGAAGCGCACCACGCGCACGTGCGCCAGAACCTGGTAAGACGGACCGGTGCGCGTGGTGGCGGCCTCGCCTCCCAGCGCCAGTTCGACCAGCTTGTCGTACATGCCGCTGCCACCCGGCAGCCATTTCACCGCGTCGAAAACCCGTCGCAGCGTATTCACGGCCTGGGGATCGTCGGTGCCCACCGTCGCGTCACCTGGCCTGGCCGGGTTGGTGGCGACGGCGATGCAGAGTTTCGAGTGCAGCAGCGGAAAGAACTCGAAGTGGCGATTGCTGGCGCACAGCTCGTCGATGCCATCGAGCACGTCCTCCGTCCTGCCGATGGTGGCCACTTCGGTCAGGTCGAATGCCGGCTGGTTCTGCAGCGTCACGCGCGAGACGATCCCCAGCGCGCCAACGGACGTGCGCGCCGCCTGGAAGACCTCCCGATTCTGGTCGGCACTGCATTCGAGGACGTCGCCCGCCGGCGTCACCAGCGTCAGGCCGGCCACGTACGAACACATCGAGCCGAAACCGGTGCCCGTGGCGTGCACGGAACTGGCGATGGCGCCGCCAAGGGCCGGGTAGTCCATGTCGGGCATGTTGGGCAAGGCCTGGCCAACGCTTGCGAGCAACGGTCCGAGGTCGTGCAGGCGCGTGCCGGCCAGGACCGTGGCCTGATTCTTTTCCGCATCGTGCCCGACCAGTCCGGCGAGCAGGTCGGTGGAGATCAGCGTGTCGTCAGTCGGCACCACGGCACTGAACGAGTGCCCTGCCCCGACCGCCCGCACGACGCCCCTGGCATGCCTGACAACGTCGACCAGTTCGGCTTCGCTCGCCGGGGCCGCTCGTACTGCCGGGTTACACGTTTGATTGGCCGCCCAGTTGATCCAGGGCAACGGTTCGCCCGGCTTGAAACTTACGAGGGAGTGCGTGTCGGTCGTCGCAGGCCCGCAACCCGGGAGGATGCTGGCCGCAGCACCGGCAGCCGCGGTGCCGAGAAACCGGCGACGGCTGAACGAGTTGCGTGACACGGTCATTCGGCAGCAACCTCAATGCCGCTGACCGCCTTGATCAGCTCGCGCAAGTCCTGTTCGGTGCAGGCGCTGCAGTAACCGAGCGGCGGCATGCCGCGCAGGCCGAGCACCGTGTTGACCAGGAGCCGGTCCATGCCCTGCTCATTGCGCACTTTCCAGTCCGGCGGGTTGCCCATCAGGGGTGCACCGGTTTCGGGCCGTGCATGGCATTGCACACAGTTGGAGGACAGCAGTTTGCCCTGACGCTCGTCGAGGTCGGCACGCGCGGGCGCGCTGAGAACCGCCGTTGTGAGCAACAGCGCAATGGAGCAGGCGGCAAGTCTAAAAATGGCAGGTCACCTCGCTGGCAGCCGGCACGGTACCGCTTTCGACGATCGCCGCAAAGTTGGCATCGATCCCTGCTAGCTCCGGGGAATCCAACGCGCCACGATCCAGCCCGCGAGGCACGCGATCAACAGGTCGACCCAGCCATAGTCGGGCGACGACACGCCGAGCTGCAGTATCGTCAGCAGCAGCACGAACAGGATAGTCATGCCGGCGGCCACGTACGGCACGATGCCCGCGCCGGCCAGCAACCAGCCGAGCGAGAGATAGCTGAACGATTTGTTTGCGAGCAGCGGTGGCGGCGGCACGTTGCGCAACAGCACCTCGCGCAGTTCCGGCATTCCAGCCGACGCAGTGACCGAGCCGTCGAGCAGGATGCGGACAGACGTCCACGCCAGCCAGACGCCGAGCAGCACCGCGACGATCGTCGAGCGCGCGCCGTCGTCGAGACGGCTGAAGGGCACCAGCAGTGGCAGCAGCAGCGCAATGGCCGCGATTTCGGCCACGTCGAGCGTGCTGCCCGCGACGAATGTCCGCCCCACCAGTACGGTGGCGATGACGATCAGCAGCACGTCCATCGCACGCTGGCGGCGCACGAGACTGAAGACGACCTGAGTGACGATGAGCCAGCCGACGAGGAAGCCGGCGAGCGACATCCAGTCGATGTGCGGCGTGAGCAGCGGCCGCACGGCGCGCTTCAACTGGCCCAGGCCCGGATCCGGCAACAGCGGCCAGAGGCGCTCGATCAGCCACAGCACCAGGATCGACATCGCGACGAACGCGGAACGGCTGCGCGGCGTGCCCTGGGGAGAGACGCGGCTGCCTAGTGCATGAAAGACCGTGCCGAGGACGGTACCGAGCAGCGACCCGGTCGCGTTCAGCGACAGGTCGCGCAGGCTGGACACACGGATCGCCACCGAGGCCTGCAGCAGCTCGAGGCCAAGCGAAAGCAAAACGCCGAGCAACGTGCCGACGACGATCCCGGTGACGCGGCCCCAGCGGGGCTCGATCACCAGCGCGACGCAGAAGCCGAACGGTACGTACAACAGCACGTTGTTGAACATGTCGCCGCGGCCGGCGCGTGCCCAGCTGAGCGAGCGCAGCGCATCGGCCAGCGCCGGGCCGTCGGGGACGAAGCGAAACGGATACAGCGAGACGTAGACGATCAGGCCGGTGACCACGGCCAGCAGCAGGGGTGCGGCGAAATGCGTGGAGCGGCCGGCCATCGCGTCGTCAGGGACGAATCAGCACGTAGTGATCGAGCAGCAGCGCAGCGAACAGCACCATCAGGTAGTTGATCGAATAACGGAACGCCTGCATGTGGACCTGGTCGGATGCGCCCGGCTGGCGCATCGCGATCGCGTAGCGGAGGAAGATCGTGCCGAGCACCACGGCCGTGGCCAGGTAGATGAGGCCGCTCATCTGCGTCAGGTACGGCAGCAGAGTCACGATAAACAGGATGATGGTGTAGAGCAGGATGTGCAGCTGCGTGAATTCGACGCCGTAGGTGACCGGCAGCATCGGGATGCCCGCCTTGGCGTAATCGTTGCGACGCGCGATCGCGAGCGCCCAGAAGTGCGGCGGCGTCCAGGCGAAGATGATCAGGAACAACAGCAGCGAATGCGGATCGGCGGAACCGGTGACCGCCGTCCAGCCGAGCACGGGAGGCGCGGCGCCGGCCGCACCGCCGATGACGATGTTCTGTGGCGTCACGTGCTTGAGCCACACGGTGTAGAGCACCGCATAGCCGATCAGCGAAAGAAACGTCAGCACCGCCGTCAGCGGATTCACCAGCCACCACAGGATGACCATCGACGCGATGCCGATGATCCCGGCATACGTCAGCGCCTGCTGCGTGGTCACGTGGCCGGTCGGGATCGGGCGGTTTTTCGTGCGCGCCATCTTCTCGTCGAACTTGCGGTCGACGACGTGGTTGATGGCGGCAGCGCTCGACGCGGCGAGGCCGATGCCGAGCGTGCCGTAGAGCAGGGCCTGCCATGGCGGCAGGCCCGGCACGGCGAGGAACATCCCCACCACCGCCGTGAACACGATCAGCGCGACGACCCGCGGCTTGCCGAGCTCGTAGTAATCGCGCCAGGTCGACTGGCCAGGGACGGTATTGGTGGCGGAGGTGTAGGGCACGATCGCGGCGGATGTCGGGCGGGGCGCTGATTTTACAGCAGCCCGGCGGGGTGCGTGGCGACGAACGGTCAGGGGCATTCCTGCCGACGGTGTGGCAATCTGTGGGACGAGCGTATCGGCAGTGGTCCGACAAGCGCAACCACCGACCTACCGACATGACCACCTCCGCGCTCAGTCTCGCCGTGACTCCACACGGTCACGTGGTGCTCGTTTCGTCCGCCGATGCGCCATCACTGCCGCAGGATTTGCAGCAACGGCTTGAGCATGCATTTGAGCGCGGCGCGGCGTACGGACTGCTGGATCTCGGCTTGCGTGAGATCGGCACCGCATTGCCACCCGTGTTCGCGTTCTGGCGCGACTTCGGTGCGCGCTATGTCACGACGCTGTGCACATCCAGGGAGGACGCAGCGACCGACAAGGCATTAAATGCAATTGGGGCACCTGCGCCCGGCGAATTCGATCGCCTTGCGTTGACGGCACCGCCGATGAGCGGCGGCGAATACCTGACGGCTGAGGTTCTGGCCGCATTGTGGGAGCAGGTCGATCGCGCTTGCCGCTTGGACCGGGGCGAGTCGAAGCAATCCCTGCCGGATTATCTCAAGGCGCGCAACCCGGCCTGGCATCTCGTCGGGCGCGTGCACTTCAATCTCGCCGAGAACCGCAGCGACGAAGAAGTGCCCTTCGCCTTCATTGCGACCTACACGACGCAGCTCTCTGCCCAGGGCCGCGCGCAACACTTGCCGCTCGCCGAGGCGCTGCGCGAATACTCGGGCGCCAGCAACAAGGCGCGGCTGCTCTCCCTGCTGCAGCCGGTCCAACGCGCAGCGACGCAATGCGAATGGCTGCGCGCGATGGTCGAGGCGGGCGAGATTTACCATCCTCTGCGCTGGACGCCGGCCGAGGCGTTGCAGTTCCTGACGGATGTTCCAGCACTGGAGGCGGCCGGCATCGTCGTGCGTATGCCGAACGGTTGGGGCTCCGGACGACCGGCACGGCCGAAGGTAAGCGCTACGCTCGGCGGGCGAGTTCCGTCGACGCTGGGCAAGGAGGCGCTGCTCGATTTCAGCGTTGAGCTGACCCTGGGCGATGAGCGCCTGACGGCCGCTGAGATCCGCGCACTGCTGGCCGGCTCCGACGGTCTGCAATTCCTGCGCGGCCGCTGGGTCGAGGTGGACCACCTGAAGCTCAAGCAGTTGCTCGAGCGGTTCCAGAGAATCGAGAAGCTGGCTGCCGCCGGTGGTGTGCCGTTCGCAGAGGCTATGCGCCTGATGGCCGGCGTGGTTGTTGCGGATGAAGGCATGGAGGCGCCCGATCCGGAGTGGTCCACCGTCGTTGCGGGCCCCTGGCTCGCAGAGACACTGCAGGGCCTGCGTAGTCCCGCGGGCCTGGCGCGGGTGGATCCAGGTCCGTCGTTGCACGCGACCCTCCGGCCCTACCAGCAAGCCGGCGTCCGTTGGCTCTACCTGCTCCATCGCCTGGGGCTCGGCGCCTGTCTAGCCGACGACATGGGCCTGGGCAAGACCATGCAGGTGCTTGCGCTGCTGCTGGTGCTCAAGCAGCAGTACGCAAAGAATCGAACGCCGCGACGGCCGAGTCTGCTGCTGGCACCGGCGTCGTTGCTGGCGAACTGGGCGGCGGAAATCGAGCGTTTCGCGCCGAGCTTGTCGGTGCTCGTCGCCCACCCGTCCGCGACGGACATCGCCGAGCTGAAGGTGGTGGATGATGCGCGGCTTGCGCACATCGATCTGGTGATCACGAGCTATGGTGCGACGCTGCGTTACCCCTGGCTTGCAAGTACGCCGTGGCGAGTGGTCGTGCTCGATGAAGCGCAGGCGATCAGGAACCCGGGCGCGAAACAGACTCGTGCGGTGAAGAAAATCAACGCCGACACCCGTATCGCACTGACCGGCACGCCAGTGGAAAATCGTCTCTCCGATCTCTGGTCGATTTTCGATTTCACGCACCCGGGACTGCTGGGATCGGACCGGGCGTTCTCGACGTACACGAAACGATTGTCCGCCACGGGCAACTTTGCGCCGCTGCGGGATCTGGTGCGACCCTACTTGCTGCGGCGCCTCAAGACCGACAAGTCTGTGATCACGGATCTGCCCGACAAGACCGAGTTGAAGGCGTACTGCCACTTGAGCCCACCGCAGGCGGCGCTCTACCAGCGCGCTGTCGAGGAACTCGCGCAGGCGCTCGACACCACCGCGGGAATGAGCCGGCGCGGAACCGTGCTCGCGTTCCTGATGCGCTTCAAGCAGATCTGCAATCATCCCTCGCAATGGCTCGGCGATGGCGCCTGGGCCGAAGTCGACAGCGGCAAGTTCGCACGCTTGCGCGAGCTCGCCGAGGTGGTGGCAGCGAAGCAGGAGAAACTGCTGGTGTTCACGCAGTTTCGCGAGGCCACGCAACCGATCGCGACGTTCCTCGGTAATGTCTTCGGGCGCGAAGGCCTGGTACTCCACGGCGGCACGGCCGTCGCCAGGCGCAAGGAGCTGGTACGGCGGTTTCAGGAAGACGAGTTGACGCCGTTCTTCGTGCTGTCCCTCAAAGCGGGAGGCTCCGGGCTCAACCTGACGGCTGCTTCGCACGTCGTGCATTTCGATCGCTGGTGGAATCCTGCCGTCGAAAACCAGGCGACCGATCGGGCGTTCCGCATCGGCCAGTCACGCAACGTGCTCGTGCACAAGTTCATATGTCGTGGCACGGTAGAGGACAAGATCGATCAGTTGATCGAATCGAAGCAGGCGCTGGTCAAGGACGTGCTCGAAGGCGGTGCGGAATTGCAGTTGACCGAGCTCAGCGACCGGGAATTGCTCAAACTTGTCACTCTCGATATCCATTCGGCACAGGCCGAGGCCTGACGTGCAAACTTCGGTGGCGACGGCCTGATGTACTACAGCTGGAAACCGTACGTTACGGTCGCGCAGCGCCGCCAGAAAGCCGCGCGCACTGTTGCCAGGCTGAAAAAGGCGGGCGGCAAGCCTGCGCCGCTGACCGCGGGGCGCGGCGCCATTGGCAGGACGTTCTGGGGCAAGGCGTGGTGCCAGAACCTCGAGCGCTACAGCGACTATGCCAACCGGTTACCGCGCGGACGCACCTACCTGCGCAATGGCTCCGTAATCGACCTGCAGATTGCCGCGGGGACGGTCACGGCCCAAGTCATGGGTTCGAGTCTCTACCAGATCAAGGTAAACATCGCGGCCGTACCAGCACCACGATGGCAGGACATCGCGCACGATTGCGCGCAGTCGATCGACACACTGGTCGAGCTGCTGCAGGGACAGTTGTCGACGTCGGTGATGGAGCGCATCACGCGCCCCGAGACGGGCCTGTTCCCGTCACCGAAGGAAATTTCGTTCAGTTGCAGTTGTCCGGATTGGGCTGCCATGTGCAAGCACGTGGCGGCGACACTCTATGGTGTCGGCGCGCGGCTCGACGCGGAACCGGAACTGTTGTTCAGCCTGCGCAAGGTCGACGCCAGGGAACTGATCGCACGTGCCGGGAGCAGCGGTCCCCCGGTTGCGAAGGCGCCGCGCGCGGGCCGCATTCTGGACTCGTCGAACCTGGCCGACGTCTTCGGCCTCGACATGGCGAGCCTCGGCACGTCGCCGCCAGCACCGGTGGCGAAGGCCGCCAGAAATGCCTCAGGTGTCGGGCAGGTAAAGAAAGCGCAGAAAGCCAAGAAAGGCAAGAAAGCCAAGAAAGCCAAGAAAGCTTCGCTGAAGCGCAAGACACCCGGGCGATCAGGATCTTAGGCCATTGTTCTCTCTGGCTCGCTTCTGACGCCCG
>JAABQQ010000237.1 GCA_011391405.1 Gammaproteobacteria bacterium | reverse complement strand
AGCGCTTTGCACGCCGCCGCAATCTGCTGGTGGTGGCGTTCGTCGGCCTGTCGGCGTCGGTGTACCTCGTGGCGGGCGCGGCGCCGGTGCCGTTGCTGGTGTTCGCCGGTGCCTTCAATGGCCTGATCCTGCCGCTCGGCATTGCCGTCCTGTTGTGGGTGGCGGTCCGCCGGCCCGATGTCATGGGCGGCTACGACTATCCGCGCTACCTGGCGGTGCTGGGTCTGATGGCGTGGCTGGTTACCATTTACCTGGGCTGGGAATCACTTGGGAGGCTTGCGACGATTTTCCGTTAGCGTCGACAGAAAAGAATTTCCAGCGTCGCCCCGCAGTCGCCACACGCAACAATGAACGCGCAATCCGCGGTGGATGGGTATCATCCCCGCGCATGGCGACCGCACCCGAGTACGCAGCGCCCGCTGAGACTCCCTTCACCGCCGGTCCGGACCGCCGGACGGGCGCGCGCAGCTACGCCGTTCCTTTCATCGTGGCCGTCACGGGCCATCGCGACCTCGTGTCCGACGAGATTCCGATACTGCGGTCCCGTGTCCGCGACTGCCTGTTCAGCCTGCGCTATGAGTACCCCAGCCGCATCATCGTCGTGATGTCCTCGCTGGCCGACGGCGCGGACCGCCTCGTGGCGGAAGAGGCGTTGAAGCTCGGCATGCCGCTCAGCGTCGTCTTGCCGATGCCGCGGGTGCTGTACGAGGAAGACTTCACGCCGGAGTCCCTCGAACAGTTTGCGGCGCTCTGCGGCAAGGCTGCCGAGATCTTCGAGCTGCCCCTGCTGCCGGGTGCGACGCCACAGTCCATCGCGGAAAGTGGGCCGAATCGCACACGCCAGTACGCCCAGCTTGGCGTGTTCCTGAGCGCGCACTGCCACGTGCTGCTCGCGCTCTGGGATGGCAAGGCCAGCGACCTTCTTGGCGGCACGGCGGCGACGATCCAGTTCCATCACCACGACGTGATGCCCGGCTACACGCCGCGCGTGACCTCGAGCAAGCTCAACCTGACCGAAGACGAGAGCGACCTCGTCTATCACATCGTCTGTTCGCGGGAGCGGCCCGACGGCGAGCCTGCGCCCGGGTTGAAAGCCTTCGAGACGTCATGGTTCACGACCGACGAGGTGAATCCTCGGACCGCTGAGATTTCCACGCGACACCGCAAGGTGTTCGAGTACACCAACGAGTTCAGTCGCGAAGCGCAGAACAACGCCGCTGCGATCGACAGGGAACGCTACTCGCTGCTGACCGGCGAGCAGGCAGCCACGTTGCCGGCCGGTCTCTGGGACATCAACCAGGCGTTCTGCGCGGCCGACTGGCTGGCCATCCATTATCAGAAGAAGGTCGTGAAGACGCTGCAAGGGGGGCACGTGGCAGCCTTCCTGACCGCCGTGGGCTACCTGACGTACACCGACCTGCTGTCCACGCCGATGATGATCGGCGGCATCATCTCACTGATGCTGTTCGCCGTCGTGAACAACGCTCTGGCCGTGCGCGGCAGCTGGCAACGCAAGTACCTCGACTACCGTACGCTGGCGGAAGGCCTGCGGGTTCAGTTCTACTGGGCCGCCGCCGGCGTCACCAGCGGCAGCGTCTCAAAATACGCGCACGACAACTTCCTGCAGATGCAGGACACCGAGCTCGGCTGGATCCGCAACGTCATGCGCGTCGCCGGCATGGAGTGCGACGTGGCGCCAAACCTCGAGCCGCAGGGGGTACAGTTCGCGGTGCAGGAGTGGATCGGCGACGACAATTCCGGCCAGCTCGGTTATTACCGCAGGAAATCCGCCCAGCGCATCGTCGAGCACGACTCCACGATGCGCATCGGACGGCTGGGGATCTGGGCCACGATCATCGCCCTCACGACGCTGCTGTTCGTCGGCTCGGCGCTGTCGGACGAAGTGCGGACCCCGGTCGTCTACCTGATGGGTATCGTCATGCTGATGGTGGGCGTGCGGCAGTCGTACGCGAAAACCACGGCCGAGGCCGAACTGATCAAGCAGTACGAGTTCATGTACCGCATCTTCCGCAACGCGCGTCGGCGCATTGATGGCGCCGACAACGACGCTGACAGGCGCCGTATCCTCAAGGTCCTTGGAGACGCCGCCCTCGAGGAACACGCGGAGTGGATCCTGATCCACCGTGAGCGGTCGATCGACGAGAAAGAGGGGATCAAGCTCGGCTGAGGATCAGTTCTTCTGCGGCGGCACCTTCGAATACTCGCCGCGTCCCTCGAGCACAGGATCTGTCGACAGGTTCCAGCCGAGGTTGCGTGCTTCGTTCGGGTCGACGGGTTCGCTCGAGATCCAGACGACCAGGGCTCTGGCACCGCAGGTCACGCAAGGCTCGGCGCCATTTGCTGAATCCAGCGTGATGTGACTCAGGTCGATGCGGGCAGAGCGCTCGTCAAAGACGAGTCAGGCTGCTTGCTGCCTCAGCGCAGCTCGGATCCTGCGTGGCGCATTTGACCCCCTCTGGAATTTCCTAAAATACGGGTCCGGGGTAAAAAACTATTTACCTATTAGTAAGTTACGGCCGCTACTTGATGCGAATGCCCTGATCGCGGTCCGTGCCCGAGCGTTGCAGAAACTGTGATGCAGGTCCGCAGCCGGTGGTCGAGTGACGACTAGCATCTGTTTCTCATAAGGGTCCGGCAAGGCATCGATCCGCTTCGAGTCCGGTGGGGCTGAAAGGCCGGCCCATAGGAACCAGGCGAACATGCCGAGAATGGGGCTGCGGATCTTGCTGTTGGGAGGCGACGCTGACCACAACGTCGGCGACCGCGCCATCGTCTCGGCACTGAGTCAATGCATCGTGTCGCATGACCCGTCCGCTGAAGTCTCTATCGTCGCCAGCCGCAGTGCAGGCCCACGGATTCCCGGCGTCACCCGGATGATCCCTCGTGGCGCATCCGGAGTCGCCGGGTTGTGCCGCACCGCAGTTGCCGCAGAAAGCATTCTCGTGGCCGGCGGCGGACTGTTCCAGGACGACGACAGTCGCGCCAAGATGCCGTATTGGGCGGCACGCATTGCGCTGCTGAAAAGCCTGAATCCGCGCATTGCAGGTCATTCGATCGGTGCGGGTCCGTTGCGGCACGTCGAGAGCCGGGCTGCCGCGGGTATCGCATGCGCTGCGATGACGACAGTTTCCGTGCGCGACCGATTTGCGCAGGAAGCGTTGGCAGCTTGCACGTCGCGCTCGATCGACGTCGTGCCCGATCCGGCATTCATGCTCGAAGCGGCGCCACGCGGGGACGCGATCGACTTCCTGCGGAGCCTCGATCTCGTGCCCGGACGGCCCCTCATTGTCGTGGCAGCGCGGCGCTGGTTTCATAACCGTGGCGGTTTCGTACCCAACGTCCTCAAGGCCAAGGCAGGCATCGGTATCGCGCGCGATGAGCGGCGTTTCGAACAGCTGCTCGACGTGCTCGTGGACGGCCTCACGCACCTGGCCAGGCGCCTCGAGGCCGCGGTCCTGCTGCTGCCGAGCTATAACGTCGCGCACGAGGGAGACGATGTCGTGTGCGAAGCGCTGGCATGGCGACTGAGCGACGTCAGCGTCCGCATGGCGCGGATCGCCGATCCCCAGTTGTACAAGGCGGTCCTCGGCCACGCGTCGCTGATCATCTCCTCGAGAATGCACCCGCTCATCCTTGGGGCCGGTATGGGCGTTCCGCTGGTGGGCCTGTCCTACAACGACAAGTTTCAGGGACTGTTCGATCAACTCGGCATGGCCACGGGTCTGCTGCCGCTCGACGATTTCCCAGATCGGTGGGGTGCACGGGATTTGATTGCCGCTGCCGAAGCGGCGCTCGGTGGACAGGACGACCTGCGGCATCGCGCTGAGTTGCTTGGAACTGCCGTGCGCCGAAGCACGCTCGAGGTCGCCTTTGCAGGCTGGCCAGGGCGGATGCCGGAGGTGGTCGATGCGTGACGGATTGCGTGTCATGAATCCGGGCGCATCGGTTCTGGCCTCGCAGCCTGCTGCGAGCGCGCGACTCCAACGCCTGATATCCGATGCAGGTCGACACGTCCCGCTCTATCGCCGCCTGTGGGCGGCGGCAGGCATCGACGTCGATCACCTGCAGGTTGCGGGGGATTTTCAACGCTTGCCGTGGCTCGACAAGGGGGCCCTCCGCGACTCCCGTCCCCTGGACAGGATTCACGGCAAGCGCCGCGACACTCACCTTGCCGAGGAACTTTCGAGCGGCTCGAGCGGCGAGCCCCTGACGGTATTCAAGGATCGCGCTGTCCAGCTGCGGCGCCGCTGGGCCTTCCTGCACGCGCTGCTCGCGTGCGGGTACCGACCGGGACAGCAATGCCTGCTGCTCACGAGCAGGCGGTCTGCGAAGTGGCCGACCATCGCGCGCTGGTCTTACGCAAGCATCGGTGACGACACGGCAAAGCTCGCGTCGCGTCTCGATGCCCTGCAGCCGGACGTGCTTTACGGCCCGCTTTCGACACTGGAACTGCTGGCCGCGCAACGGACTCAGCGGACGCGGCGACCGGCCGGCCCGCGCCTTGTCATCTCGACGGCGGAACAGTTGACGCGACAACGCCGCGCAATTCTGGAGCGGGGATTCGGCGCACCCGTCGCTGATTTCTATGGCCTGTCCGAGCTCGGCCTGGTCGCTTACCGTACTCCCGGGAATCCGCAATTCACGCCGGCTCGGGCCAACTTGATCCTCGAGTTCTTTCCCATCGCCGACGAGCCGTCGGTTGAGCGCCTGGTCGTCACGGACCTTGCCGAACGTACCTCGCCCTGGATCCGTTACGACACCGGGGATCTCGTCAGGCGCGACCCGCAGCTTGCCGGGCGCCCGATCGTGGAGTTCGCCGGGCGGTCGCTGGATTGCATCGCGCTGCCGGGCGGCGGCCTGGTTTCTCCCTATCGCCTCGACGTCCTGCTCGAGCAAGTGCCTGGACTGAGGGCGTTCGAGATCCTGCAGCAAGCCGACCTTTCCCTGGACGTGACGCTCGATATGGCGCCCGACATCGGCGAGCAGGCCTGCTCGACTGTTCGCCGCGGACTCGAGTCGGTCCTGGGTACCACCTTGGCGATGCGGATGAGGATCGGGACGATTCATCGTGGCCCAGCGGGCACGAAGTTCCGCCCGATCCGGTCCTTCGCAAGGGGCCCCGCTTGAAGATCCTGTCCCTTACCTACGAATACCCCCCGATCGGTGGCGGCGGCAGCAATGTCGCCGCGGCGGTCAACGAGGAACTGGTGCGCATGGGTGACGAGGTGACCGTGCTGACCTCGGGGATGAAGGGGCTGCCGCCCGAGGAAACGGTCGAAGGTGTGGTCGTGCACCGGACAGCCTGCGTCCGACGGCATCGTCATTACACGACCACAGCCGAGTTGCTCACGACCCTCCTGCCTACCTACCGGCGCGGCGTGCAGTTGATCCGTGCCATCAAGCCGGACGTCATCCATACACACTTCATCCTGCCGTCGGGACCGTTGGCTCGTGCATTGTCCACGCGCTTCAACTTACCGTATGTCCTGACTGCCCACGGGTCCGACGTCCCGGGATACAACCCCGACCGGTTCGGCCTGATGCACCAGATGCTCAAGCCCGCCTGGCGACAGATCGTCGAGGGCGCCTCGTCGGTGACCTCACCTTCGCGTTTCCTGGCCGGGTTGATGCGGGAACAAGGTTGCACGGTTCCGGTATCCATCGTGCCGAACGGACACCGCGCGCACCCGGGCCTCGGGACCGTGCGGCGCAACCGGGTACTGGTCGTCGCGCGGATGTTCCCGCGCAAAGGTGTCCAGCATTTCATCGATGCCGTCGCTGGCGTGGGCGGCGATTGGGAGTTCGTCATCGCCGGTGACGGCCCATTCAGGGGCCAGCTCGAGGCACAGGCGCGCAACATCGCACCGAACGTGCAATTCGTCGGGTTCGTCAACCGCGAGACCCTGCGGTCCCTGTACGAGTCGTCGCGGATCCTGGTGTTTCCATCGATCCAGGAGAACTTCCCGATGGTGCTGCTCGAGGCGATGGACGCAGGGTGCGCCATTGTCACCACCAACGCCGAGGGCTGCGCCGAGGTAGTCGGTGATGCGGGTCTCGTCGTGCCCAAGGGCGATCCCCAGGGCATCCGTGAGGCGCTCGATCGGCTCATGTGCGATCCGCGACTCGTGCGTGACCTGTCAGTGCGCGCGCGGCAGCGCGCAGCCCGGCTGACCTGGCCCAACATCGTGGGGCGGTACCGTGAGATCTTGCAGGCCGCGATCTCGCACCGGTCGCCCGCCACCACGCGCACGATTGAAGTGCCCACTGTATCGACGCCGCAAGCCCTGCGTTGACCGATCGCTTATCGCATCTTGATGCCATGGAGACATGTCAAGACGATCGCCTCGCTGGTCGCACCCATCGTGCTGCCGGTGCAACGCCTCGTTGGACGGTTGCCGGGGTTGGCCGATCCGATTGCAATACTCTGCGCCGGCACGCCGTCGACGGCGGACTTCGTGGCCGGTGCGCTGCTTGAAGTCGAGGAGCGGACGGTCGTCGGCAGCCTTGGCAGCCCGCTCGAGTTGCGCGGCGCGGCATTTCGCAAGCTGTGTGCGGGCGCGGACCTCGCGGCGATGGAAGTACCGCGTGCCTGGCAGGCCTGCCTTCCGGGAGGCACACAACTGCGGATGCCTGCGTGGGTATCCCAGGAGCTGCTCGCCAACACCCAATCGCCATTCACATTGCCCGCACCGATACTCAAGGAAGTCAGGCGACAATCCCGGCGTAATGCGTACGAACTCCGCTTCTCAACGGACCTGGGCGACATCAGGAGTTTCTACGCCAAGCTGTATCGCCCGTACGTCATGGCGCGTTTCGGCACGGGTGCGGTCATCGTGGACGAGGAGCAGTTCCTCGCCGTCAGTCGAGGGATGACGCTGGCCATGTTGATGGCCGCCGGGGACTGGATTGCGGGCATGCTGCTCCAGCAGCGCGGCGAGACATTGCATCTGGGATGGTTCGGTTCTTGCTCGGTACCGCCGCGGACGGGCGCGAGCGAAGTCCTTGACGCGCGCAGCATCGAGTGGGGTGTCGCGAAGGGGGCCAGGCGCGTCGTCATGGGACATTCCCGGCCAAGCCTTGCGGACGGCGTGGTGCGTTACAAGAGTCGTTTTGGCGCGACCGTCCGGTCAACACGCTTTCCGCAGCGGACCATCGGGCTTTGGGTCCAACGCTGGTCTCCCGAGCTCGTCGCGAGCGTCAATGCCGCGAAATTCGTCAGCTTTCGCGATGGCCGGACTTGCGTGTACGAGACGCACCCCGAACACGCGACGCCTTGAATCCGTCGGCGCTCGTCAAGCTTCGTCGCCCACCCTGTCGCTGCGGGGCTTGGTCGGGAGCCGGATGCCGAATCCGGACAGGAGTCGTTTCAGACGCGGCTTGACGACGAAGAAGTACAGGTATGCGACGACGAGTGCCGGCTGTCGCTGATACAGGTGCACCTCGACGGTGTCCCTGGCGTGCGTCGCCCAGCGGACCTTGTTCTTGAGGAAGCCGCCGAGAAAGTCGTACTCCTCCAGGCCGGCCTGAAAGCATTCCTCGAGTTCGAGCGACTCGAGGAAAGTGCCGGGCGAGCAGGACGAATAGGCGGCGTCATGAGCGATGTGCAGGGAATAGAACCGACGCTCGTGCGCCAGGCCGAAGGTCGCCGCCACCAGGTGGCCGTCCACGCGCAGGCAGCGAAAGACGAACTGTCCGCTGTCACCGAATGCGTGGATCAGGTGTCGGTAGAAGCGCAGGTGTTGCACGCTCTGTGACACGCCCACCCCCTTGCTGGCTTTCCAGCCGCGGCCTTCGAGCACTTCGTACTCGCCGAAGAGTTGCTGCAAGCGCAGTTCGTCACCGGCATGACTTGCGTATTCGAGCTGCCCCGCACCCTGCAGTTTCCTGCGGGCCATCTTCAGGTTCTTGCGGAACTTCTGCGACTTCGTCGCCAGCAGTTGCTGCCAGGTGCCATCGAAGGTCAGGTACGGACAATGCGAACTCGGGACCCTGCCGTGCAGCACCTTGTGACTGGACAGCGTGGCGCAGAACGTCCCGAGCGCGGGGTCGGATGCATCCTGTTCGTGAAACCAGATGACGTCCCACTGGTCGCGTCGTGCCAGCATTTCGTGGGCCGCGGCTTCGGCGCAGTCGCGTGCATCGCGGCTGAACAGGAAGGCCGGCCGGTCGACCTGCCACGGCGCCCCGAGGAAGCTCAGCTGTCGGCGCACCTTGCCGTGCATCTGCAGCAGCGAAACCTGAAACGGCGCAATGCCGATCATCTCATTGTCGTCGTGGATGCAGATGATCATGAGCTTGAGGTCGACCGCGAAGCTCCGCACCCATGCCGCCTGGTAGCGGTGCGTCTGGAACACAGTCAGTCCGGGAACAGCCTGCTCGATTCTCTGCCATTGCTCTCGGAGTCTGAGGAGACCGTCCTCATCAGTGACCACGCTGGTTCGAAGTGCCTTGCCGGACGACGAATGGAAACGTTGACTCGCATGCGACGAATCGGCGGATCGCTTGCGACCGGTACAGCGCCCTGCAGCGAGCGGCTCCCATACGACCAGCGGCGCGGCTTGACCGGCTCGCGCTTTTTCTTCACTGGGTTCGGCAGCCAACTCGAAGCCAAGCCTGCGGAAGACCGCTTGGTGTCGGCGCCACATGCTGCCGGTCTCCTGGATCGCGTGGGCAACGAGCGGCAGGCCCGGATACTCGAGGCGAACCTCGCGGGCGAATGCAGTGACGAGCTTGAGCAGGTGGCGCCGATAGCCTGGCAGAACCGCCATGTCCGCCACGTACACATTGTCCCCGATCGCCTGTCCGGGGATCTCCGCGCCGTCGTCCAGGTAGGCCAGGACATAGCCCACCAGCTTGTCGTCAACAAACAGCCCGAGGTTCAGTGATCCGTAGTGTTCGTCTTCATAACGCAGGCGGGCTTCGATCAGGTGTTCCGGCTCTTGATATTCGCGGCTGTATACCCGACGCTCCACGGCGACGACGGTCGCGCGGTCCATCGCGGAGAGACGCCTGACTTCTATGGATCGCATCGTGGAAGGCGTGATGGCGTGCGCCGCATGGAACGGGATTCTGACATCCGCGTGAAGTTGTGAACTGTGCGTCCGTTCACAACCGCCCGGCCCATGGCCTGTGAGCATGTCGCTGCACACGGAGCCACTTTGCATTCCCAAGGACCCAGACAGGTTCGTGCCGCGGGCGTGACGCTGCCCGAACCACGTTCGCCGATCCGTCCCGCCATGATCGGGCAGCCGGGCGGGCTCGCACGCGTGCGTGCCGGGACCGAGCGGCTCTACTGGCAGTGGCAGGAATACCGGGAATCGGCTGCGACCCGCGAGGCCAGCGCGCTGCTGGTTTCCGGCCCCGAAAAGCATTCCGGAGCACCGCTCCGGTCGCTCTATTTTGGATCGGGCAACAACCAGGCGTACGTGCTTGGGCTTCTCTACGACGAGTACCGCATTGAAGAGGAGCATCGACACCTGCATGCCTGGCAGGTGAAGAACTGGGTGGACGGTTATCGCGACAAGGTCGACTTCGTCATCGCGGATCTGCCCTGGCCATATCACCGCCTGCTGGCGGGCCGCGGCTTTCTCGAGGCCCCCTCGTGGGTGAACCAGAAGCTGCAGTTGTCGGACCGTTGGCCGGAAGTGCTGGCGCAATTGCGCAGTTCGGCCAGGGGCGAGGATCTGCGCAAGATCCGCAAGCACGGCTTGGAGTACCGGATCGTCCACGACGAGGAGGCAATCCGCCGCTTCTATGACGAGATGTACGTGCCGCACCTGACTAACCGCTTCGGCGCCGCCGCGTACATAGAGCCAGAGTGGAAGGTCCGCTATTGCGCCGAGAACGGCGCGCTGATGGAGATCCTGCGGGAGGGCGAGATCGTGGCGGGCCAGGTCCTGTTCGGCGACCGGCAAAGCATGCAGTTGCTCTGGGCCGGTACCTCCGGCGGGGAATTCGGGCAGCAGTCGCACGGCGTGTTTCCGGCGTTGTACTACTTCGGCGTCCTGCATGCGTTCGATGGCGGCTATCACGAGGCTGACTACTGCGGCAGCCGGCCGCTGTTGTCGGACGGCATCTTCCAGCTGAAGCGGCGCTGGGGTGGCCACGTTTACGATGGTTGGAGCAGGGACACCCTGTTCTTCCTGCCCACCCACCTGGGGCAGGCCAATCTCAGTTTTCTGTCCCATCACGCACTGATTGCCCGGTGCGGTCAGGATCTCGTCGGCAAGGTCTTTCTTGGCACCGAACCCATTCGACCCGCTGATGTCGCGCGCGTCGAACAGGTTTACTCGACCGCCGGTCTGCGGGCGATCAAGCTGTACTCGTTGCAGCCACCGAGTCCGCAAGCAATCGATGCGGCGCGCGCGACGGCGGGGATCGAGCTAGTGGATCTGAGCTGCGAGTCGCAGCCCGCGGCGGCCTACTGCAGGCGCTGACGCGTCACGCCGATTCAATGCAGGTCGGAGGAGGGCAACGCCCGATGGAAATCCGCATAGAACCCGGCAGGTTTGCCTTGGCGCTGATGCTGGTAGCGATCGTGCTGCTCATTGCTCACGTCACCGGGGCGATCGCAAGTCACGTCTTCCACCACCAGCAGGTATTCGGCCTGGTCGATTCCTTCGACATGAATGTCGAGAACAACGTGCCGACGTTTTTTTCCGCGTTCATACTCGTGACGAGCGCGGTCCTGCTGGCCGTCATCACCAGCCAATCGACCACCGATCGCTATGTGGGCCACTGGAAATGGCTGGTCATCATCTTCACCTTCATGGCGATCGACGAGGATGCCGCGCTGCATGAACTGCTGATCGAGCCGGTTCGTGATCTGCTGCCCGTCGCGGGTCCGTTGTACTTCGCGTGGGTGATCCCGTACGGATTGGCGGTGCTGGTCATCGGCGTGCTGTACCTGCGGTTCGTGTGGTCGCTGACCGCGCGAACACGGGGGCTGTTCATCGGTGCCGGCAGCCTCTATCTCGCGGGTGCCCTGGGATTCGAGTCTGTCGGCGGCTGGTACTTTTCACTGCACGGGGAAATGGAAGACCTGCCGTACTCGCTCCTCGTCGCGGCCGAGGAATTCCTCGAGATGTCCGGGATCATCCTCTTCATCTACGCCTTGCTGGACTACCTGCGTGATCGGCTGGCGGGCGAGCCGCTGCGAATCTTCATGGCCAGGGCCTGACGTTCAGGTTTCCTGGAGCAGGGCGCGGTGCCGGCTGCCGGGGGCCGTGAGTTCGTCGTAGCTGCCTTTCGCCGCGATGCGCCCGCCTTCCAGCACGACAACCTCGTCGCAGAACGTAGCGACGGATGGCTTGTGCGACACGAAGACGATCGTCCTGCCCCCGAGCGCCCGCAGTGAATCCAGGATCCTCGCCTCCGTGGCGAGATCCAGTTCGTTGGTCGCCTCGTCCAGGATCAACACTGCCGGGTCGCGATAGAGCGCCCTCGCAATGCCGATTCTCTGCCGCTGGCCTCCGCTCAGCCTGGCGCCGCGCTCGCCAACGACGTTCTGATACCCGGCCTCGAGCTCGTTGACGACGAAGTCATGCAGCTCCGCAATCCGCGCGGCCCGTTCGAGCCTGGCGTAGTCGATGTCGCCCGGTTCCATGCCGAGCGCGATGTTGCTGGCAATCGTATCGTCGATCAGGTAAATGACCTGCGGCACGTACCCGATGTTGTCTCGCCAGGCACGCACGTTGCCTGTCGTCACCAGCGTGCCGTCCACCGTGATCCCGCCGGCCGACGGCGGCAAGAGTCCGAGCAGCAGGTCCACGGTCGTCGACTTGCCGGCACCCGTCGGACCCGCCAGGCACACTGCCCGTCCCGCTGGAATCGTCAGGCTCAACCCGGACAACGTGTCCTGACGGCTGTCCGGATAGCGGAAGGAAACGTTCTCCAGTCTGATCGAGTGCCGCGGAACCATCGCGTCGCCCGTCGCTATTGCTGGCTCTGTGCCCGGATCGGAGTAGTCCTGCCACAGGCCGTCCAGCGCCGCTGTCTTGTAACGGATGGCCTCGATTCCATCGAAGAGCCCTTGCAGCGCCGGGATGAGTCGGTACGCGGCATAGGCGAGCATCGCGATCACGGGCAGTATCTCGCCCGCGTCTCCCGTATCTCCGATCAGGTAGACCGTTGCGAAAACGAGTCCGCCGAAAGCGACCAGCTCGAGGCTCTGGGCCGGGACGATGTCCAGGGTGCTGAAGGTAATGGCATTCCTGGACGAGCGCAGCAGCGGTCTCGAGAAGCGTTCCACGAAATGCGCCTCGCGTCCGAGCACCTTGATGGCCTTGGCTGCGCCGACCGCCTCGTGGGCATTCTTGTAGATCTCGGTATTCAGGGTTGCGAACTCCGCTCCGAGCCGCGCAACCCTGGGCATGATCAAAACGTAGATCAACAGGTACGCCACCGCCAGCACGACGAGTGTGACGGTCATGACCCATGGCTGGATCACCACCAGCAGCACGACGATGAAGATGGTCGTGACGGCGTCCGAAAACACATTGATGCCTGCCATCAGCGTGCCGATGGCCACGCGGTCGATCTCGGTCACCACCATCTTGACGAGCTCGGACGAGTTCCGCTGCAGCAGAAAGAGGTAGGGACGCGCCAGGTACCTGCTCATGAGCCGGCGCGCCAGGTTGTATTCGCCGAGGTGGCAGACCCGGAAAGTCAGCCACGCGTTGATGCCCACGAGGAGATTGGTCGCCAGCAGCATGATGAATGCGACGAGACCGAGGAATTTCAGGAAGGCATTCGTGCTGGTAAACCCGAAGGCCCCGTATGCCCGGGACAGGTAATGGTTCTCCGTTACAAGGGCTGGGTCGGCGACGACAGCGATGAACGGCATGATGGACGCGACCCCTACGGCCTGCACGAGTCCGCTGACTGTCGTGCTGAGCAGCAGCAGCAGGATCTGGCGCTTCTCTCCGGCCGAGAAGAAAGACAGGAGTTTTCGCCAATCGTCGATCATTCGCTCGATACTCTTCGCCGTTTGTTGACTGGGGTCCGATCGCATCGGACAAGCCCAGGACAGGGTAGCGTCAGGATGCACGAAGCGTACGTGACCCAATGCCAGAATATCCTAGCGGGTTGCGTCCGCACGTCACGCGTTTACCCTTGCAATGCGCCGATCCAAGCGCAACGAACGCCGCATTGCTGCTGACGCCGCAATCGTTAGGGTCGTCGGTCGCGCCGACACTAATCCAGCCAGATGCGCATAAGGTAGAACTCCCGGGCACGGTTCGACGGGTTTCGGCTCAGGACAATCGAACGGACGATGGCGGGGTTGACGTAAGCGCGGCCTTCGGCAGCGGTGATCTCCCGCAGCGCAATCATGTGGGTCGCGCGGGAGCGCGGCGCGATCTCAATCTTCCCCAGGTAGCCCAGCTGCCTGCCGTTGCCCTGGCTGCGATCGCGCACGCGCACCTGCAGCAGGAGCGGGAAGTCGGTCGGGTTCGCGAGATCGAATGCCAGGCGCTGGTAACCGCGCCAGTCGGGGTAGGGCTCCCACAATGCAAGTCCCCAGCCTTTGTTGCCGGCGAGGCGAGCGTGCAGACCGATGCTGCCCTGGCGCCCCCCTGGTAGTGTGTTCGGCAGCGCTTCGCGCTCGACTGTGACGGCGGAATAGACACCGAGAAAGTAGGTGCTCAAGGGTGAACTGAAATCGACCACCGTCGGGAAACTGCGGTGGCGCTGCAGGTACGCTGCGCCTGTGATGACGAGAGGAACGACGATGATTGCCGTGCTCGCGACGCCCACGAGCAGGCCGATGAGTCGGGTCGGTCGGCGCGATGACAGCGCGCGCACGCGTGGATCGATGAGGGTGAAGAAACCTGTGGCGGCCAGCGCGCCCAGCGTGTCCCGCCGCAGATCGCTGAAGGATGCGTCGCGCCCGGTCGCCAGCTGCATCAGTTCAATCAATGCACCGAGCAGCAGCGCACCCGCGATTGCCAGTGAATAGTCGCGCAGGATGCTTGCGTTTCGGCCTGGCACCCGCCGCAGCAGGGCGATCAGGACCAGCGTCACGATGGCGAACGCCGGCCCGTGGGCGGAATTACCGAGTTCGGAGACCCAGCGCCCACGGCCAGGAATCTGCCCGAAAAGAACCAGGGCAAGTACTGTGCCGGCGGCGCCAAGCAGCAGGGCTACCGGATAGTGCTGCAGTTGAAGCCGGCGCAGTGGCACGCTTGGTTGTCCAGCCGCCGCAATTCGTACCGCGGCGCGTCGAAGTGACTAACTCATTGATTAAATGGCGCTCCCAGAGGGATTCGAACCCTCGTACCAGCCTTGAGAGGGCTGTGTCCTGGGCCTCTAGACGATGGGAGCATGTGCCGGACCGGTTTGGACTAACCGGGTCCGGACGAAGCCGCGTATTATACCCGGCTGTTTTCCCCGGTCCAGCAGAAGCTCCCTGCCCTTGTTTTCGTTTACTAAACTTTTCCGGTCGCGCGATGCCAAAGCCGCAGCGGCGGCCGAGGCCCCCGCGGGTCCCCCCCAACCGACGATCTACGCGCGCGCGGACCATCCGGTCTCGCGCTCCAATATCTCGCCGGCCGCGCTCAAGGTGCTCTATCGCCTGAAGGACTCCGGCTACCAGGGTTTCCTGGTGGGCGGTGCCGTGCGCGACCTGCTGCTCAACGTGCAGCCGAAAGACTTCGACATCGCGACCGATGCGCATCCGGAGGACGTTCGCCGGACCTTCCGCAACTGCCGCCTGATCGGGCGGCGGTTTCACCTGGCGCACGTGCGTTTCGGTCACGAGATCATTGAAGTCGCGACGTTCCGCGCCGCGCACACCGAGATCGACGAGGACCACGGCGTCGACGAGGTCGAGCACCGTGCAATCGACGAGCACGGCCGCATCCTGCGCGACAACCTGTACGGCACGATCGAAGAGGACGTGTGGCGCCGCGACTTCACGGCCAACGCGCTCTACTACAACATCGAGGACTACTCGATCTGGGATTACGTGGGTGGCGTCGAGGACGCGCGCAACCGCATCCTGCGCTTGATCGGCGATCCGGCGACGCGCTATCGCGAGGACCCGGTGCGGATGCTGCGCGCAGCGCGCTTTGCAGCGAAGCTCAACTTCACGCTGCACCCGGGCACGGAAGCGCCGATTGGCGAACTCGCCTACATGCTCGACCGCATGCCTGCAGCGCGCCTGTTCGACGAAACGCTGAAATTGATGCTCTCGGGTCATGCCGAAGCCTCGCTCGAATGGTTGATCCGCCTCGAATTGCTGCCGCATCTGATGCCCGATGTCGCCGCCGCGCTCGAAGCCGCACCGGAGTCCGCCGGTGCCCGCCTGGTGCAGCTCGGCCTCGAAGGCACGGACGATCGCGTCCACGACGACAAATCGGTGACGCCGACGTTCCTGTTCGCCGTGCTGCTGTGGCCCGCCATCCTGCGCGCACTGGGCACGCCCGACGGTCCGCTGCCGGACGATCCGCAGCGACTGCTCGACGCCTGCGACAAGGTCATCGGGCGTCAATTGCAGCGGATCGCGTTGCCGAAGCGTTTCTCGCTGCCGCTGCGCGAACTGATCATGCTGCAGACCCGTTTCGAGCGGCGCTCGGGCCGCCGTGCGCTGCGCCTGCTGGAACACCCTCGCTTCCGCGCTGCCTACGATTTCCTGCTGCTGCGCGCCGAGTCCGGCGAAGCCGAGCCGGAACTGGCCCAGTGGTGGACCGACCTGCAGGAAGCCTCGGACGACGATCGTCTCGCGATGGTCGAGAACCGCCCCGTGTCCGAGCAGGGCGAGACTACCAAGAGCGCAGCTTCGGGCCGCCGCCGGCGTCCGCGTCGCCGCCGCAAACCCGCCGGTCCGGCACCGACGCCGTGACTTCGGGCGCCGTGCCTGTACCCACCGCGCCGCCTAAGCCGCGCTGGGTGCCGGCGTACGTCGCGCTCGGCAGTAATCTCGCGGAACCCGTGCGCCAGGTCGCTCGCGCGTTCGAGGCACTGGCTGCATTGCCCGGGACGCGGCTCATGCTGCGTTCTTCCGCCTATCGCTCGCGTCCCATGGGGCCAGTCGAACAACCCGATTTCGTCAATGCCGCGGCCGCGCTGCTGACCCAGCTCGATCCGGTCACGTTGTTGCGTGAGTTGCAGGCGCTCGAAACCCGGCTCGGGCGCGAAGCTCCGGTCGTGCGCTGGGGGCCGCGCCTCATTGATCTCGACCTGCTCGTGTACGGCCAGACCCGCTGCAACGAAGCCGCGTTGACCTTGCCGCATCCCGGTATCGCCGAACGTGACTTCGTGCTCGTGCCCCTGGCCGAGATCAGCCCATCCCTCGACGTGCCGGGCGTTGGTAGAGTGGACGCACTGCTGCAGCGCCTCGCCCCGCCTGCCCTGGAACGCATTCCTGGAACGGATTGACGCATGACTTTCGACCGCACTCCCGGCGACGACGAGGTTGCGGAGCCTGCCGTGCCGACGCCGCACCGCTACGTCGTGATCGAAGGCCCGATCGGTGTCGGCAAGACCAGTCTCGTGCGCCGCCTCGGCCGGAGCTTCGGCAGCGAACTGGTGCTGGAGCAGGATACCGAGAACCCGTTCCTCGAGCGCTTCTACCGCAGCCCGCGCGCGGCAGCGTTCCAGACGCAGCTGTACTTTTTGTTCCAGAGGTCGCGGCAGTTGCAGGATCTGCGCCAGTCGGACCTGTTCGAAAACGTGCGCGTCGCCGACTACATGCTGGAGAAAGACCGGCTGTTCGCGCGGCTCACGCTCGACGACGAGGAGTTCGCGCTGTACGAGCAGGTCTACGAACGGCTCGCGATCGACGCGCCGTCGCCTGACCTCATCGTCTACCTGCAGGCCCCGGTCGACGTGCTGCTCGAGCGCATCGCCCGTCGCGGCATTGAGTACGAACAGCAGATCGAACGCCGGTACCTCGAGCGACTCACCGAAGGCTACGCGCGGTTCTTCCTCGAGTACGACGCGGCCCCGGTGCTGATCGTAAACGCCGCGGAGATTGACCCGATCGGCAACGAGGCGGACTACCAGGCCCTGCTGGCCGAGATCGTCCGGCCCCGCAAGGGGCGCCATTACTTCAATCCGCTCAAGAACTTGCTGTAGACCCCGGCGCTTGCCGGCGTTGCTGTTTCGGGGCCGCTCCGTCATCCTTGCGGCCTCGCACGAGGCGGCCCTATGTACACCCAATTGCAACTGCGGGATTCGGCGCGTCCGCCCGTCACCGTGGCCTCGCTCGGCCGCATGAAAGAGCAGGGCGAAAAAATCTCCTGCATCACCTGTTACGACGCCAGTTACGCGGCCCTCGTGGATGTGGCCGATCTCGACGTCGTCCTCGTCGGTGATTCGCTCGGCATGGTGATCCAGGGTTACGACACGACCGTGCCGGTGACGTTGAACGACGTCATCTATCACTGCCGCGCGGTCGCGAAGGGTCTGGTCCGCCCGTTCCTGATGGCCGACATGCCGTTCATGACCTACACGTCGAAGGACGAGGCGCTGAAGAATGCCGTGCGGCTGATGCAGGAAGGCGGCGCCAAAATGGTGAAGCTCGAGGGCGGCGCCGGACAGGCGGAGATCGTCGAATTCCTCGCGAGTCACGACATCGCGGTCTGCGCGCACCTCGGCCTGCGGCCGCAGTCGGTGCACAAGACAGGCGGATTTCGCGTGCAGGGGCGCGAGGAGGCCGCGGCAGAGCAGATGCGCCGCGACGCCAAGTTGCTGCAGGACTCCGGCGCGGACGTCGTGCTGCTCGAGTGCATCCCGTCGCACCTGGGCAAGGAGATCACGGCGGAGTTGCACGTGCCAGTCATTGGAATCGGTGCCGGTCCTGACACGGACGGTCAGATTCTCGTGCTCTACGACGTGCTCGACATCACGCCGGGACGCAAGCCCAGGTTCGTGCAGAACTTTCAGCAGGGCCGTGACAGCCCGCTGGCCGCGATCCGGGCCTACGGCGAAGCCGTGAAGAGCCGGGCCTACCCCGCGCCCGAGCATTGTTTCTAAGTACGCCAGCACCGCCACCACCAGAGACTGCCCGACCGATGCAAACGATCACGCGGATCGCGGAGCTCCGCGAAACCGTCACGCGCTGGCGGCTCGCGCGCGAGAGCATCGCGTTCGTGCCCACCATGGGCAACCTGCACATGGGACATGCGAGCCTGATGTCGGCTGCGCACCTGCACGGCAGGCGCGTCATCTCCAGTATCTTCGTCAACCCGATGCAGTTCGGGCCGTCCGATGATTTCAGTGCGTATCCGCGCACACCGGACGACGATTCCAACCTGCTGGGCGAATACGGCGTCGATGCGCTCTTCCACCCGACCGTCGAAGAGATGTACCCCTCGGGCAGCGTCGGCAGCACCGTCGTCGATGTGCCCGGGCTCACGGACATTCTCTGCGGCGTGTTCCGCCCCGGGCATTTCCAGGGGGTCGCGACCGTGGTCGTCAAGCTGCTGTGCCTGGTGCAGCCGGACGTTGCGATCTTCGGCGAAAAGGATTTCCAGCAGCTCACGGTAATCCGTCGCGTCGTCGACGACCTGAACCTGCCGGTGAAGATCGTCGGCGCACCCACGGTGCGTGCGGACGACGGGCTCGCGCTCAGTTCGCGCAACCGCTACCTGTCCGTGGCAGAGCGGGCGGCAGCGCCTGCCATGTATCGCGCGCTCGACAAGGCGCGGCGCCGGCTCGAAGCGGGCGACATGGATTACGCAGGCATGCAGGCTGAAGGGCTCGACGACCTCGTGCAAGCGGGCTTCCGCCCCGAGTATTTCGACGTTCGCACTGTGGATCGCCTGGCCGTTCCGACCGAAAACGACGTGCAGGTCGTCGTGCTCGCGGCGGGTCGCATCGGCAAGGCGCGGTTGATCGACAACATCCAGTGCGCTGCTCCAAGAAGGGGTTAGCGGAAATAGGGGACGCTCACCTATTTCCTGTCGGAAATAGGTGAGCGTCCCCTATTTCCCAGCGCCCAGCGCACGTGCTCGCGCACCAACGCGCTCGGGTCGTCGACGCGTGATTCGAGTGCAGCGACGACCTTCGGCGTGGCCGGCGCATTACCGAGCGCTACCGCGACGTTGCGTAACCATCGCTCGTAACCAATGCGTCGTATCGCGCTGCCTGCAGTCCGCGTGAGAAACTGCTCTTCGCTCCAGCCAAACAACTCGACCAGGCTTGGTGCGTCGAGTCCGTGCCGCGTCCGAAAATCGGGTTCCGCCGTGACTCTGGCGTACCGGTTCCAGGGGCACACGAGCTGGCAATCGTCGCAGCCGTAGATGCGGTTGCCCATTGCGGTGCGAAACTCCTCCGGGATTGGACCGTCGTGCTCGATCGTCAGGTACGAGATGCAGCGTCGAGCGTCGAGTTCATACGGCGCGACGATCGCCTGCGTCGGACACACGTCAATGCACGCCGTGCACGAGCCG
>JAABQQ010000236.1 GCA_011391405.1 Gammaproteobacteria bacterium | reverse complement strand
CCGAGGGTCTGCTCGCGCGTGGCCTCGACGTGACGGTGGTGGAACGACTCGACGCTCCAATGGCAGCCGTGCTGGATGCGGACATGGCTGGCGGAGTGGCGGACGCGATGCGAGCCGCGGGAATCGACCTGCGACTCAACACCGCGGTTACCGGCTTCACGACTGCCGCGGGACGTGTCACTGCCGTGGAAACAGCGGCGGGTCCACTAGCAGCAGAACTCGTGGTAATCGGACTGGGCGTGCGTCCCAACTCAGAGCTGGCACGGGAAGCGGGCGTCGGCGTGGGCAAGAGCGGCGGCATCATCGTTGACGAGCGCCTGCACACTGGCACGGCGCATGTCTGGGCAGCTGGTGACTGCGTCGAGTCCCGTCATCGCATCACCGGTTGGCCCGTCGTGATCGCCCTCGGTACTCACGCCAACAAGCAGGGTCGCATCGCTGGCACCAACATTGCCGGAGGTCAGGCTGCCTTTGGCGGCGTGCTTGGCACTGCGATCACGCGGTTCCAGGAGGTGGAGATTGCCCGCACTGGCCTCGCCGAGCGGGAGGCTGGGGCCGCCGGTTTCGACGCAGTCGGCCTGATCACGGAGACATCGAGCAAGGCACAGTACTTCCCGGGTGCACAGTCCATGAAAATAAAGATTCTGGCCGAGCGTGGAACTGGCCGATTGCTCGGCGCACAAATCGTCGGTGGGGAAGGCGCGGGAAAGCGCATCGACGTCCTGGCGACGGCACTGTGGAACAACATGACCGTTGCGGAAATTGGCGGCATGGACCTCTCCTACGCGCCGCCTTTCTCGCCAGTCTGGGACCCCGTGCTGCTGGCCGCGGGCAAGGCGGCATCCCGGATCTGAACCCGGGCGGCTGCTCGGCCTTCACCGCGGATCTCCCGGTAATTCACTGACACGCCGATGGCTCCGCTCGGTATGATCGCCGCGCCCATGAAAACCCCCACCGAATTGCAGCCCCTCATCGACGACGGCGTGATCGACGAAGTCCTCCGCTCGCTTAAAAGCGGCAAGGAAGCAACCGTCTACCTCGTGCGCTCGCGCACGGAGACGCGCTGCGCCAAGGTCTACCGCAACATGGCGCAGCGCAGCTTCCAGAAGCGCGCCCAGTACCAGGAAGGACGCAAGGTGCGAGGCAGCCGCCAGGCCCGTGCGATGAGCAAGAGCACGTCGTTCGGTCGTGCGGAGCAGGAAGCCGCCTGGAAGAACGCGGAGGTAGACGCGTTGTATCAGCTGATTGCCGCTGGCGTGCGCGTGCCACGACCTTACGGCTATTTCGACGGCGTCCTGCTCATGGAACTCGTGGCGGATGCGGACGGGAATCCAGCGCCACGCCTCGGCGAGGTGGAGCTTTCGGCCGAGACCGCCCGTGAATACCACCGGTTTCTGATCCGGCAGGTCGTGCGAATGCTGTGCGTTGGGCTCATCCACGGCGACCTGTCTGAATTCAACGTGCTGGTCGCGCCCGACGGCCCCGTGATCATCGACCTGCCGCAGGTCGTCAATGCAGCGGGCAACAACGCAGCGCTGGCGATGCTCGAGCGCGACGTCAACAACCTGCGGGCCACGCTGGGCCGCTTTGCGCCCGAACTGCTCAACACCGAATTCGCCCGGGAAATGTGGGCTCTGTACGAGCAAGGCGAACTGCGGCCGGAGACCGAACTCAGTGGTGTCTTCGCGGCAGATGAAACGATCGTCGATCCGGACGACGTCATGCTCGTCATCGACGACGCGCGCGAGGAGGAAATCCAGCGTCGCCTGCGCCTGGTCAGCCAGCCGCTCGCGGGGTTTTAGCCGCGAGCCACCCTCTTCCTCTTCCATGACGGCTGCACGGCAAGCAGAACTTTACCCACCTTCCGACCGGCGATGGAACCCGGCACCAGTCGCCCGCGGTCATCGACTTTGCACGGCACCACGAAAACGCCCGGGCGCAACAAGGTCTGGATGGCCTTGGCCGATGCGCGACGCTTGAAGAGCGTGGCTGTCGTCGGATCGTCGAACGACCACGAGTCGTCCTGGACCATGTAGTACAGCGAGATCCCGGGCAGCGACGCGCTGACCAGCAGGTAGCGGGTCCGATCCTCCATGTCCTTGACGTGACGTGCCAGCGCACGTCGTTGCGCCGGGGTCAGCGGCGGGTCTTCGTCGTCACCAGCACATTGCGACAGCTGGGCTTGCTTGCGTTTCTTGACTGCGGCCATGGCTTACTCCTGTGTGTATGCTTTTAGCCTGCCCGGGTCGTTTTAGTCCAGCGACGTGAACCAGCGCACGAATTCGGCAGGTCGGGTTGTGCGCTTGGTCGCAGTATCACAGGCTCCAGGAGTCGCGCCGGGACGACTCACGGAGCACACCCATGGAAAGGATGGATCCGTCCACATTGCACCTTGCGGCTGAGCGGCTGCGGGAAGTCACCGACGAGCACGCGCACTGGCACGAGTACCTGCTGCGCTCCATTTTCTGCGAGCATCCGGTCGACCCCCATGATCTCGCGCCGTCGGCACATCGCACGTGTCCGTTCGGGCACTGGTTCTATGGCCACGCACCGAATGGTTTTCGCGGGGAGCAGGCCTTTGCCGCGATGGGCCAGGAGCACCAGCGTCTGCACCAGGTTGCGGCGAAACTGCTGCGTTCGGCTCGGGTCGGTTCGCCTATCGATCGCCTCGATTTCGAGGACCTCGTCGCGACCAGCGCGCGCCTGCGGCTGCAGGTTGATTCGCTGCGCTCCACCATCGACGCAGCCATCGGCAACCGGGATGCACTCACGGGCGCCTATGGACGCATCGAGATGCTGCCGGCGCTGCATGAACTGCAACTGCTGACGCGGCACGGGGGACTGCCCTGCAGCATCGTCTTCATGGACGTCGATCACCTGAAGCGGATCAACGACCAGCACGGCCATCCGGTGGGCGATGCAGTGCTTGCGGGCGTCGTCCGCCACCTCGACCTGCACCTGCGCACACAGGACAAGGTGTTTCGCTACGGTGGTGACGAATTCCTGGTTGCCCTGTCGGGCGCCGACCTGGCCACGGCCCATGAGGTGGTCTCGCGGGTTCGCCTCGGTCTCGCCGGAAAGCTGCTGATCGCCGGTCCGGATGGATCCTCGATGCAGGTGACGGCATCCTTCGGTCTGGCGCTGCTCGATCCGGACGAAGATGTGAGCGAGTCGATCGGTCGAGCTGACCAGGCCTTGCTGCTGGCCAAGACCGCTGGACGCAATCGAGCAGTCGCCTGGGACGCTTCGGTAACGACCGGTACTCGCTGGCGCCTGATCGACGTCAGCGAGCGGTCCGAATAGTCTCGACGTAACAAGGCGGCGGGTTGCTCAGAATCGCGAGGCCACGAGCTGCACGTCCGCGTGCTGCCAGGCGGCCTGCAACTCCTTCTCGACCGCCACTGCGGCCTCCGTCTTCTGCTGCTGCCGTAGAGCCAGCGCGAGTCCCTTCAGCGACCAGCCGTTCTGCGGATTGCGGCTCAGCTCCTCACGGTAGACTTTCTCGGCATCGGCGGCTCGGCCCGCGACGAGCAACGCTGCGCCGAGCGACTGCCGGACCGGTGAATGCCAGCCGGGCGGCTCGTCGTACGGAATGCGGTCTTCGATCGTGACCGCTTCAGTCAGCGCAGCGATGGCGGTGGCCTGGTCGCCGCGTGCCAGCGCCAGTTCGGCATGCACGGTGCGCTCCGCGATGTGTGCCGCATGTGCCAGCGGATAGCGGTCCCAGACCATCAGGGTCCCCATGATCGGATCGGCGGCCAGCTTCGACAGTGCGGCGTAATGGGTTTTTGCGTCGTCCATCCGACCCTGCCGGATCGCCGCCATCGCCTGTGCGTAGTTCCAGATCGCCGTGACGTAAGGCAGGTCCGGCGCCGGATTCGGCGCCGTCCGGATCTCGTCCCAACGCCCGAAGCGGACGTTGTCGAACCAGGGCGTCATCCAGTAGTGCTGCAGACCCGCGAAACCCGGTTGTCGCATCAGATCCGGCAGGTTGACGCGCTGCGCAGTCGTGCGTGCAGCGTCCTGCGCGACCTTGCTCGCCCCTTCCATACTGGCCGCAAACCACAGGAAGTGCGGATTGTGTGGCACATAGCCGAGTGGATACACGCCCTTGGCGTTGGGTCCACAGGTGGCCAGGTAATCATTGTCGGCCGCGATGGCCGTCTGGTTCGCGACGACGGCATCGTGCCAGCGCCCCACGCGAGCGTAGATGTGCGCGGGCATGTGCACGAGATGCCCCGAGCCCGGAATCAGCGTGCGCAGCCGATCGGCTGCCACGACGCCTCGCTGCGGATCGGCCGAAGCCTCGACGGCATGCACGTAAAGGTGCAGTGCGCCCGCGTGGTTCGGGTTCCGCTTCATGACCGATTCCAGCTGCGACACGACTGCCGCGGTGTTGCCCTTCGGCGCCAGCTTTTCGTCGTAGTAGTCCCAGGGCTGCAGGTCCATGAGGGCTTCGGCGTGAAAGACCATGGCATCCAGGTCGTCAGGACGCTGCGCGACAAGAGCACCGGTTGCCTTCGCATACGCTTCGTCCAGCGCGCGACGATCCTCTGGCGGATTCTCGGCGTACCGCGATTCGAGCGCGTGGATGAAGGCACGTTCGCGTTCTGTGACCTTGGGGGCAAGCGCAACGGCTCGCTGCAGGCTCTGCCATGCTTTCGGATTGTCGGCCGGGTCCATCTGCGCGTTGACGTGCGGTCCCAGCACCAGCGCCGCGCCCCACCAGCACATCGCGCAATCGGGATCGAGTTGCGCCGCCTTGAGAAACGAACGTTCGGCGGCGTCGTGGTTGAAGCCGAAGGTCAGCATCAGCCCCTGGTTGAACCAGCGCTGCACTTCGGGGTTTAGCGTCGTGATCTTGAAGTCGTGTGTGCCCAGTCCGGGCAACAGCGCCGCGCCGACGGGTGCCTCGAGCGGTGCGGGCTGTGACGCCGCGCTGACCCGTGCGCTGTGCGCACCCACCCAGGCTCCGGCGATCACCGCCGCCAGGATTCCGGCCACCACCAGCATGCGGTTCATGGCTTTCCCCCTCCAACGGCCGTCCCTGCCGTGCGCGACATGCGCGCGATCGACGGCACGTTTTGGGTGCGGTGTACTCCCTTGTCGAGACTCTGTCTAGATGCCGGACGGGTGGACGCTTCAGAACGCGTCCGTACCGGAGAGTTCCTTCTCGATCCGGTCGGCGCTATACATCACGACTTCGATCACTTCTCGCAGCGCCGCCGCGTCGGCGTCCGCAGCCACCTGTGCCGAGAACACGACGAGGTATTCATCCTTGCCCTGGTTGACCTGCCAGGCGCCCAGGACCATGCGGACGTTCTCCTGCAACAGGTGAACGGCCAGGTCGGCGGGCACGGGGCCCTTGCCACGCGCGGCCACGGACCACACGTCGCGCACTTCCAGCGGCGGTAACGACGTCGTTCCGGATGCAACCCACACCCGCTGGCTGCGGGTCTCGTCGACCTTGTAATCGAGCCGGTAGTCGCCTTCATCGATCAGGAAGCCGAGCTGCGCGCCTTTGAGCGCGACCCCGACACGTGCATCGGGCGTGGCAACAGCCGCAGGGTCCTGTGCACGTGCCACGCCAGCTGCCGTCAGGAGCAACGGCAAGGCTGCCAGGACGCGCAGCAAGATCGGCCGACTCACGGCTTGCTCTGCTGCGGAAAATCGACACGGGCAGGGCCGCGATGCCGCGGCCGCACGACGAGGGTGCCGGCAAGCTTGTCATGCCAGCCCTGTTTACGCGGATCAAAGGCGACCCAGACGATGCCGGCCATCAGCGGCAGCATTGACACGTAGTAACCCAGGTACCGCACGATCAGTTGCCGGGTGCTGGGCTTGCCGCCGGTCTCGGCATCGACGATCCGAGCCGCAATCGCAATCTTGCCGGGGGTGGCCTGGCGGTAAGTCCAGAAGACGATGACTGCGATCGCCGGCAGCAGCCAGTTGATCAGGAAATCGGCGGGCCCCTGCAGGAACGCGTCGGAGGTCCAGTAGGTGCGGCCGTAGACAAGGGTTAGCAGTGGCGCGCAGATAACCAGCAGCAGCAACGTATCGATCATAGCCGCGCCGACGCGAGCCCAGAAACCCACGTACTCAAGTTCTCCAGCATCCGGGGCGGCCGGCGGGCTCGCGGACATCACGGCCTCGCTTCGCAGTTGACTTCGACGACTACGGCGAACCACTTGCGCCGCGCGCGGAAGACGCTCTGCTCCGTCCGGCCGGGATTTATATTGAGGCTGGACCTGAAAGTCGACTGCGGCGGAGCGTCGTAACGCAGCCGGCAACGAACTCTCTGTTCAGTGTTGTTGGTCAGCCGGACCACGAGCATGCTGGCCTGGGAAACGGGTTCGATCTTGACGTCGAGATCGTTCAGCGTCGGGCGAATCTCGACCGTATAGGTCTGTGCAAATACGGCTGGCGCGACCAGGACGATCGACGCCAGCGCGAGAGCAGCCCCTTTCAGGCGACCAGGTCGGCGAGCTGCTGCACCATGTACAACACGAGCGCGCTCAACATGACGTATCCGATGACTTCCATGATCACTTTCCTCCTTGAAACGCCGAACTGGCGTGAATCCAACGGTGATCATGCTAGGTCTCCAGGGTTCGTGATTCCAGCGAATAGCGACGAGTCGTTCGGCGGTCGCGACGAAGTGAGGCGAAATACTGAATCCGCGACGGTGTTCATTCCTGCCCACGCTTGCGACCGGGCTGCACCGCGACGATCGTCACGCTCGAGTCGAGCGGATCGAACAGGATCCGCGCCTCGCCGCGTTCGAGTTGCCGCAGCACCTGTGCCACTTTCTGCTCGTGCGAAAACGCGCGGTCGCCGTAGTCGGTACCTTCGCGCAGGATGAAATTGTCGATGACGCCTTGCAGCGCATCGGCAGACAACTCCGTGTGCGGCACGGCGACCGGCTCGGGTCGCTCTCGCGGGTCTTCCAGGAAGTCGTTCAATGGATCAGGCGTCGGCTGCCGGGTTGAGGAACTGATCGTACTCGCCTTGCGCGCAGCGCTCGCGCAGCACGAATTTCTGGATTTTGCCCGAGCCCGTCAGCGGGAACTCGGACAGGAACACCCAGTATCGCGGCGTCTTGGGGGCGGCCAGTCTTTGTCGCAGGTGCTGACGCAGGCTTTCGATATCCGGCTTGACGTCACCCGAGACGCGGATGAAGGCGACCAGTTCCTCGCCCATGCGCAGATCGGGCACGCCGATGACAGCCACTTCAGTGACGCTCGGATGCTCGATCAGTGCCGCTTCGATCTCGGCCGGGAACATGTTCTCGCCGCCGCGGATCACCATGTCCTTGAGCCGGCCGGTCACCCGGCAATATCCGCGCGCATCCATCGTGCCCAGATCGCCCGTGTGCAGCCAGCCGTCCGCATCCACACTGGCAGCGGTCGCTTCCGGCTTGTCGAAGTATTCCTGCATGACCATGTAGCCCCGGGCGCAGATCTCGCCGATGGTGTCCAACGGCATGGGTTCGCCCGTCATCGCATCCGCCACCTTGACCTCGCATTGCGGCATCGGCTGGCCGACAGTATTCGCCTTTTCTTCCATCGCGTCGTCGAGCTGCGTCATCGTGATCAGCGGGCAGGCTTCGGTCTGCCCGTACACGATGGAGAAAGTCACGCCGAGCTTTGTCTCGATGGCACGGACGATTTCGGGGGGGACGCTGGCGCCGCCGGCGACCGCGACTCGCAGGCTGGACAGATCGCGCCGCGAGAAATCCGGGTGCTCCATCATGGCGATCATCATCGTGGGCACGCCGAGCATCACTGCGCCGCGTTCCGTCTCGATGAGCTCGAGCAACCGGCCGGGATCGAACGCAGGCAGGAAGGCATGCGTGGCGCGCGCCTGGATTGTGCCAAGTGTCGCCATCACGCAACCTGCGGTGTGGAAAAACGGCATCGCGTGGCCATACACCTCGCCCTCCTGCAGCCGAATTCGCTGCTTGTAGTAGCGCGAATTGTTGGACAGGCCGCGATGGTTGAGCAGCGCGCCCTTCGGGCTTCCGGTCGTACCGGACGTGTATTGGATCTGCGCAGGGTCATCCGGAGTGACCTCGGGAAACTCGCGTCCCGGAGCTGCCGAAGCGAGGAAGGAATCCCATTCCTCGATGACGAAGGCGTGACGCAGCTGCGGCAGGCCAGGTCGCGTCTCCTCGACCCAGCGATCCAGCGGGTTACCGCGGAACTGCCGCGTGTGAAAAACGCCGGTCGAGCGCGACTGGCGCAGCGCGTACTCCAGTTCTCTGGCCCGGTAGGCCGGGTTGACCGTCACCAGCACGAGGCCCGCGAGTCCCGCACCCAGCTCGAGCAGCAGCCATTCGGCTGAATTCTGGGCGTACACGACGATGTGTTCGCCGGGCTCAAAGTGGGTCAGCAGCGCTCGCGCCGTGTGTTCGGCGTCCCGCAGCAATTCAACATAGGTCCAGGTTCGGCGTTCACCCGGGTGGGTTCCCCACGCGACCACGGCCAACGTCGACCCCGACTGTGCGGCGGCGTCTCGCAATACAGATCCGACCGTCGATTCCTGCACGGGATCGTCCGTCGATCCCAGGCAAAGCGAAACTCCGGCTGCCGCTTTCATCGTGTCTCCCCCTGCCGATTCTCGTAGTTGCCGCCCGCCTGCGTTGGGCAAAGTGGCGACTTAACTCGCCATCAACGTCGGGCCGCCCTTGGCTTCCGCGCGTTGATAGGCCGGTCTCGCACGCATGCGCCTGTGGTACGCATCGATGTGCGGGTATTTGCCGCTCGCGCCCGAGCGCGACAACAGGGCTTCGACGCCGAAGCTCATCTGGAAATCCGCCATGCTGATGTCGTTACCCGCGAACCACGTGTTCTTCGCGAGGTGATTCTCGATGAAGTTGAGCGAGTTCTGCAGGTTTGGATCGATCAGCGTCGACTGCACCTTGTCGCACAGGCTGCTCGCGATCGGCTTGACGAAGAACGGCATCGGTCGTTTGGGAATGGCACTGAATACGAGTTTCATCACCAGCCAGTTCATGAGTGAGCCTTCGGCGTAATGCATCCAGTACTTGGCCTGCCAGTACGCAGGGGTGCCGGCAGCGGGCGCAAGGTGCGCAAGTTCACCCTTGCCGAGGTACCCGAACTTTTCGACGATGTACTCGATGATGACGGCGGATTCCGCGATCACGGTGCCGTCGTCGGTGACCACCGGCGACTTGCCGAGCGGATGAACTGCCTTGAGTTCCGGCGGCGCGAGCCGTGTGACCTTGTCGCGCTGGTATACCTTGAGCGCGTACGGAGCGCCGAGCTCCTCGAGCAACCAGAGGATGCGCTGGGAGCGCGAGGTTTCGAGGTGGTGAACGGTCAGCATCGGCCCTGCCCCGCTCATTTGACCAGCCTGATGACTGGCAGGGCGACGAGGCTCGCGAGGATCAATTTGCTGGTTGGATGCACTGCAGGCTCCTGGTGTCTGATGCTGCGTCGTTCAGGGGTGAACCAACGCGCTGTGCGGTACGGTCGTTACGTCTATCCAGGTTCAGGGCCGGTTGCGGCCCAGCTTGTCGTGGCTGCTGACCCAGTCGCCGGCCAGCACGGCCGATCCCAGCGAGACGTCTCCCGCCAGGACGACGGCTGCCACGATTTCCGCCAGCCGGTCGGCCTTGCCGTCGCCGTAACAGCCTAGCATCTCCAGGCATTCGCGCTGCGTGCCGAGGCCCGTGCCTCCGCCATAGCTCGCGACGATCAGGGACGGCAGCGTGACCGACCAGTAATAGTCGCCGTTTTCGAGCAACTGCGCGTACGTGATGCCGGCGTGCGATTCTGCGACGTTGGCCACGTCCTGGCCGGTCGCAATGAACATCGCCGCGATGCCGTTGGCCGCGTGCGGACCGTTGTACGCCGAGCCCGCCATGAATGAGCCCGCCTGGCTCACCTGTCGCGAGCGGAACAGCGTCCGCGCGTCGACACGCATCATTCGCTGCAAGGTCTCGTTGCGGATCGTCACTTCCGCGATCACGCGACGGCCGCGCGTGCGCAGCGTGTTGATGGCCGAATGCTTCTTGTCGGTATCGATCGAGCCCGACAGGATGTAGCCCGGGTGCAGCGGGTGCTGGGCCTTGATCCATTCGCACGCCGCCAGCGTCGCCTTGCCCGTCATGTTCTGGCCGGCCGCGTCGCCCGTCGTGTAGTTGAAACGCGTGTACAGCAGGTTACCCACGGCGTACTGCTCGACGTCGGTCAGTTTGCCGATCCGCGTGGTGGCCTCGGCAGCCGCGCGAATGGCGTCGCCGTGCTCGACCAGCCACTGCCCGAAATCGCGAGCCTCGCGTGCGCTGGGGAATTCGAAGACGGGTGCGCGCTGCATGGCTCGCTTGACCACCGTGACGGTCACCCCACCGCATGCGCTGAGCAGACGCATGCCGCGGTTGTAACTCGCGACGAGCGTGCCTTCAGTGGTGGCAAGCGGTATGTAGAAGTCTCCCGTCGCGTATTCGCCGTTGATCCGCAACGGTCCCGCCAGGCCGATGGGCACCTGCGCCACGCCGAGATAGTTCTCGATGTTGCCCGCGACCTGCGCCGGGTCGATGGTGAACGAACCGACGTGCTGCAACGACGTTCCAGTTCGGCCAGTGACGAACTCGCGCCGCTGCTGCGCCATTTCCACCGTGTAGTCGTTGGCGGGATCGCGGGGTATTGGAATCCGGTCGTTCACGTTCCCTCCTCGGCACGTCGATGCAAACGCAGATTCTGGACGACGTTCAGAACCAGTTGAAATTGAAGCTGATGCTCACCCGCTCCGCATGCACGGGGTTCGGTGGCACCTCGTGCCGCAGCCAGCTCTCGAACAGCAGCACCGTGCCTGCCGCAACGGGCAGGGTCACCCACGGCTGGTTCTCGGGCCTGGCATTCTGCGTGCGCGGTGGCGCTGCCATGTAACGATCGAGGCGCGGATCTTCCAGTTTCAGGCCAGGCACGCCTCGGGGTGTGCGCACGTAGTACGTCCCGCTGATCGTCGCGAGCGGATGCAGGTGCAAGCCGTGCGTGACGCCGCGGGGCATCATGTTGATCCAGCAATCCGTCATCGACAGTTCGCGGCCTTCCAGGTCGTACTGGAGCGTGCGGGCGTAGGCCAGCACGTGCCGTTGCAGCTTCGTGCCCAGCCTGGCAAACGTCGGCGACAGCGTGTGCATCCGGTTCAGCGAACCGTAGGAGGTGTAGCCGCCCGGGTACCGCCCTTTTGACCATGCCTGCCCGGCCACGTCGTCTGCACGGTATTGCGCGCACTCACGCAGCAGGCGGCTGTTGAACGTCTCCCAGCCGGATGCCTGCAGCTTCGCGGTGTAGACACGCGTCGGGAACAACGAAAGAACTGGCATCGTCGGCCTGGTCAGTCCTCGATCGCCTGGCGGCGGCGGCCGGGCAAGGGATCGTCCTCGTCGGGCACCGTCCGCTGCAGGACGTCCAGCACTGCGTGTGCGGCGCGATAACGATATTCATAGCGGCGATCGAGCGGGGATGGCCGAGCCTGCAGGTACAACTCGAGCGCCTCACACACCACCTCGGCTTCCAGCTCGGGCAGCAGCAGCTTGATAGGTTCCCTGGACATGCGCGTACAGCGTGCGGCGCTCAGGGCGCTTCCACGGGCGTGGCCGCGGGCGCGCCTTTCGGCAGGTCGAACTCGCCTTTGGAGGAGAATCGCTGCGTGCCGAACATCGATGCGCCGTGCAGCTTGCCGCTCATCGCATAGGTCACCTTGTCGACAGGCTTGCCGTCGAGCATGCCCAGCACCTGGCGTGCCATGCGCATCATCGAGACCGTCACCGGCACGGCAACAACCGCTTCCCCGAAGCGCGGAACGGTGCCGGCCTGGTCGCTGACGCCACTGGCAAAAGCACGGCCCATGACGTCGAGGTTGAGCGACACACCGTCAAAATCGAGCGGTGTGTCGTTGGGGTTCTGCACGCGCAGCTTGACCAGCAGGCGCAGTTCCATGCCCTCGCCCGGTAGCGACTCGACTCCTGCAACGGTGACCTGCAGCGGGTCGCGGCTGGGCATCGACGCGCACGCAGATAACAGCACTGTGGCAAGCAGCAGCCATGACCCGATCAGCTGGTGTGAGCGAAATGACATCTGGCAGAGTCTCCCGTTGCAGCGCCGAGCTGGACTACACGCGTACCAGCGACTTGAACCCGCCCCAGAACATGCGCTTGCCATCGAAAGGCAGATTTTTCGAATCTATCATCGACTTGAGCCGGGGATCTGCCATGACGGCCTTGTTGATACGGTCGCGATCGCGACGCGACTTGTAGACGATGTAGGAAAAGACCACGACTTCGCCCGGCTGCAACTTGACGCTACGGGGGAACGACGTGCGCTTGCCCACGGTCACGTCGTCCGCGAGGCATTCGTGGTAGTCGATCGCACCGTGCTCGCGCCAGACTTTGCCGGCCTTGCGCGCCATCGAGCGGTAGGCCGCGAGCTTGCCCTTGGGCACGGGAACGACAAATCCATCGACGTAGGCCATGGGAAACCCTCCTTTGTGAGGTAGCGGTCAGTGGCGAGTGTAGCTCTTCACCAGTTCGTGCAGGAACTGGCGGGCATCGAGCAACGATTGCACGCGGATACGCTCGTTCAGGCCGTGAGCCCCGCTGCCGGCGGCGTCCGCAAACACACCGGAAATGCCGTACGTGGGCGTGCCCGCTGCGTTCAGGAACCGGCCATCGGTCGCTCCCGTGGCCATCGTCGGGACCACGCGGGCGTCAGGCCAGAGGGTCTTCGCGATGGCACGGATCGGATCCAGCATGTCGGCCGTGAGCGGCGGCGCCGGCGCTGGTAACCCCATCTCGTCGCCGAAGTTGACGCTGATCGCGTCGTCCGCGATCACTCTGATGAGGTCCGCACGCACCTGCTCCATCGGCACGCCCGGCAGGATGCGGCAGTTCACGTTGACCTTCGCACGCTGCGGCAAGGCATTGGGCGCGTGGCCACCCTCGAACTGCGTGGCGACACACGTGGTGCGGAGCATGCCGTTCCAGCTGGGGTTGGCCGTCCACAGCCGCTGCGCCGCCGCGTCGTTGGACGGGTCCGCTACGACTGCACGCATGTCCGCGGCGACCTCGGGCGAGGCCATCTCGGCCTGCGCCAGGAAGTAAGCACGGGTCGTGTCGTTCAGGCCGACCGGGAACTGGTACGTGGCGAGACGCGTCAGTGCAGCGGCCATGCGGTTGATCGGGCTTTCGCGCGTCGGCCGCGAACTGTGACCGCCGGGGTGAGTCACCTCCAGCTTGAAATCCTGGTACACCTTCTCACCCGCCTGCACGTCGAGTGAGAGGTGCTTGCCGCTGGCATCGAGCAGTCCGCCCGCGCCTTCATTGAGGACGAACCTGGCCTTCATCAGGGCTGGATGGTTCTGCAGCAGCCAGAGCACGCCGTTGAAGTGCTCCGAGGTTTCCTCGCCGCAGGTCAGCGCCAGGGTCACGCCCCGCTGCGGCCGGTAGTTCTGCTCGCTCCAGCGCACGAGCAGGTCGGTGAAGATCGAGGCCATGGCCTTGTCGTCGCTCGCGCCACGAGCGTAAAAGAACCCGTCTTCTTCGACGAGAGTGAACGGGTCGCGCACCCAGTCCTCGCGGCGGGCCTCGACGACGTCGATGTGGGCCAGCAGCATGATCGGTTCGAGCTTCGCATCCTTGCCTGGGTACGAGGCGATCAGGGAACCGCTCTGCGGGAACTCCGCCGGCGCCAGAATCTGCATGGACGCGGCCGGCATGCCCGCCCGTTGCAGTCGCGCTGCCATGTTTTCGGCCGCAGCCGTACAGCTGCCGGCGGAGAGCGTCGTGTTGGTCTCGACGAGTTCCCGGTACAGGTCCCGGAAGGCTGCCTCGCCCGGGTACGGTTGGGGTTTGGACGCTCCCATCGCAATCGTGACTGGCGCGACGGCCGACACGGCCAGGATCATCACCGACCGCAACCGGCGGCTCGTACGCTGCAGGGACTGATTCATTTTTTCACCGCTGGCAGGGAGAGCCGAGGTTGCAGGATGGACAAAAGCAGGTCAGGTGTTTTTTCGATCCGCTCGAGGTGGGGGTAGCGCAGGCCGTCGTGGTAATCGAGACTGACGGTGCTGAAAGTATCGGCGCTGCGAACGAGCAGTTCCGTCGGCAGCTTCGGGTCGGCCTTGGCAGCCTTCAGCGCATCCTGCAGGCGGCCGTGCGTGTACGCCTTGCCATTGACGGCGACGATGATCATGCCGGGAGCCACGCCAGCCTGGAACACCACGCTGTCCCAGAACACCTCGCCCACCTTGCCGTCCTTGCCGAGGATCACGCCGAGCGAGTACAGGAAATTCTGTGTGCCATCCACCGAGTCGGCTTCCTTGACCGACGGTGACGGCTCATCCCTGAAGACCATGCGCCAGCCGCCGCGCGTCAGGCCGTCGAGCGGCGCTCCTGCGCCGTGACCATCGAGCCGCGCGCGCAGCATGCTGGCCCAGTCATGGGGAGTCACCGCGTTCAAGGTTGCAACGACGTCTTCGAAGGTATACGTCAGCGGTTCGACGCGTCCGTCCTCGACGCCGTAGAAGGCTCGCGCGAAATCGTCGAGTGAGCGCTTTCCGCTGGTGAGTTCACGGATCTTCGTGTCGACGTCCAGCCAGACAAAGATGCCCTCGGTGTAGTAATCCTTGCCGCGTTGCCAGCTGTCGTAGCTCTGCCTGCCCCGGTAATTGACGATGGGTTGCTGCGTGGTGTCCTGCAGATTGCGCCACTTCCGGCCGGCGCGGCCGAGGTCGTAGTTCGCGGCAGACATGGCAAGGATGTCGCGCGTCAGTTCGGGCGACCATAGGCCCGAGCGGCTTGTGAGCACCACGCCGAGGTACTCGGTCATGCCCTCGTAGACCCAGAGCAGGCTTGGGCCCATCGGCACCTCGTAGGACGGTGTCCAGAGGTCCGCAGGACGCCGGAACTTGCCGTTCCACGAGTGGGTCATTTCATGCGCCAGCAGATCACGGCCGTTGCCTTTGCTGTCCCAGTCCGTGAAATAGCCAGGCTTGACGCCATTCTCGCTCGACTCGTGGTGCTCGAGCCCGATGCCGGTGAAGTGGTCGCTGATCGCGAGCAGGAAGTCGTACTCGCGGAAGTGCCGGGAACCGAACAGCGCGACCGCCTCGCCGACGACACGACGGTGTTTGTCGAGCTGCTCGTCCGTGGCCTGCAGTTCCTTCTTTGCGTCGGCGAAGATATTGAGCCGGACCGGACCCTGCGTGCTCGAGTCCAGCTCGACGCGACGATAGTGCGGACCGGCGAACAACGGTGAATCGACCAGCGTCTCGAGCGGCACCGTCGCAAACTGCACAGTGTCGCCGGCGCGCTGAGCGCCGCGCAGTGCCGAGGCAAACTGCCATCCGGCCGGCAACTGGACCGAAGCCGCCACCGGAATCTGGCGGGCGTAGAAGCCCGCCGGATACAACAGGGTCTTTTCCCACTGCAGGCCGAGCAGGTCCGGCGTCATCGTGACGCGCCCCTGGCTCGTGTCCGTGGGCGTGACGAACTCGAACTCCAGGTGCAGTTGCTTGACGCCAGCAGGCACGTCGACATGGAAGGCATGCATCTCGACCGGGTCGCGTTGCCATTCGAGCGGCACGCCCGTGTTGCCGCGAACGATCAGCCCGGCGAGTTTGTCGATCGGACCAGTCGTGGAGTGATTGCCGGGCAGCCACTTTGGATAGAGCAGCGTCGTGCGGCCTGGCCCGGCCACCGGCAGAGTTTCCTTGACGCGAAACACACGATGGTCGAGGTCCGTCGCGTCGACCTGCAACTGGATCGCGCCTGGATACGGCACGTCCCGTGGCGCCGGAATTTCTGCGCCAACCGCCGCGGCCTGTGCCGGGCCAGCGCAAAGCAGCAGCGTCGCGAGTCCACCGAACAGTCGATTCCTGGTCTGTTGCATTCGTCGTCGCTTCCGGTTCAGGTGAGCAGTCGTTCGCGCAGGCGCTCGAGCAGGGCGGGTTCGAGCGCGAGTTCGTCCAGCAGGTACCGGCGCACCGAGCCGTGGCGCGCTTCGATGGCACCCAGGCTTGCCAGGATGTATTCCGGGCGGGCCGCCAGCATCGCGTCCTGTGCCATGGCCGACAACGCCAGGATGGGCTCCGCCGTCGCGGCAAGGCCCGCGCCCGTGCCATCCTGACCAAGCAATTGCGAGCGCAGGTCCACCGCTGTGTTCGTCAGTGTGTAGTCTTCGACGATGGCTTCGCGGCGCACGCCGAGTGATTCGAGCACGAGGGCCACGGCCACCCCGGTGCGATCCTTGCCGGCCGTGCAATGGACGATCGCCGCACCGGGCGCCGCATGGTCCAGCGCCGCAAAGACGCCGGCGAGTCGGGGCTGCAAGCCGAACGGCAGCCGCTCGTACATCGTCAGCATCGCCGCGTGCACTGCCGCCTCGTCATTCGAATTGGCGAAGGCCCGATCACGGATCGGCGAAGACTCCTGTTCGCTGTCCCACTCGAAACGTCGGACCTCGGCACCGAAGGATGGGTTGGGATGCAGGGCACGCTCCGTGGTCCGGCGCAGGTCGCAGACCGCTCGAACGCCCAGCGCCTGCACTTGTGCAGCCGCCGCGGCCGACAGGCGCGCCATCAGTCCTGATCGATAAAGCCGTCCCCAGCGCACGCGCGCGCCGCCGGCGGTCTCGTAGCCACCACAATCGCGAAAGTTGCAGCCACCCACGAGAGGCAGAACACGTGCAGGAGTCATCCAGCAATGATCACATGCAGCATGCGGCGTTTCCACCGCGCCGGTGGACTAGAATAGGGATGTCGCACACGGAAATGTCTTGTTTGCCCGACGGAGTGCTTGCCTGCATGAAGAATGGTCTGCCTGTCACGCTCACCGCCCTGGCCCTCCTGCTGGCAGGACCCGTCCGTGCTCAGCAGTCGACCACGGACATGGCCGACGATTCCGTGATCGCGGCGACCATCAAGGCGGGCCTGCTCGACAACAGGAACACCAGCGGCACGCGCATCAACGTCGACAGCTACGACGGCGTGGTGCAGCTGAGCGGCTTCGCGCGCTCGGAGGGTGAAAAGACCTATGCGACCAAGGTGGCCGCAAGCGTGTCGGGCGTGAAGCAAGTGGTCAACAACGTCGCGGTCGCGCCGGCCACGTCGATCGGCACCAAGCTCGACGACAGCCTGGTCACGGGCAAGGTCAAGGCCGCGCTGATGGATGCTGCCGACGTCAAGAGCCTGCAGATCAACGTCGAAACGCACGACGGCGCCGTGCAACTCGCCGGTTTCGTGGCGTCCGCAGCCATGAAGGACAAGGCAGGTCGAATCGCCGCGGGTGTCGACGGCGTGAAAAGCGTCGACAACGTGCTCGTCGTCAGGCCTCGCTGAGGTTCGCGCTGGCCACCGTCGGGACGGCCGTCCAGTAGGCATACATATGCATGCGGCCGGTGCGGACGTCGCACATGGCGCGTTTCGACTGCCCCTGCTCCACCCATTGCTTGATGTTCACGCGTGCCGGCAGCTGCACGGGCGTCAGGAACTGCGTTTCGAGTCGCGCATCGGGCGGCGGAACGTCGACAGGACGTTCGGCGAGGCTGCGGGCAAGGGTCCACATGCCGTGCGAGATCGCGCCGCGTAAACCGAAAAAACGTGCAGCCCGGTCGCTCAGGTGAATTGGATTGTAGTCACCCGCAACGCGCGCGTATTTCCAGACGCGATGCTGGTCCACTGCCAGCTCCGTGAGTACCTGGGCGTCCTTCGGGGCTTTCGGCGGACGTGGCGGCCGACCGCCCGTTCGCTGTGCGGATTCGGGCCAGCGCGAAAGGAATACGCATGTTTCCCGCCACACGGTTTGTCCGGCCCGCAGTATGTCCGTCACCATGTCGAAGGTGAGCCCGGCATCGGTCCTGCAATAATTGCGGGCCGCAACCACGAGGTTCAGGGTCATGCCAGCTTCCAGCGCCCGGGGCTGAGCGATCGTGTTGGAAACGTGAATCAGGCCCATTGGACGCAGCGGAAACGACGAGTGCCCCATGATCCGCAGGTGCAGCGGCATGGCGAGCACGTGCGGGAAAGTGATCGGCACGTAACCGTTGCGCACATCAGACGCGTCGAACGCGCAGACTGAGGCGTACTTCGCCACGGCCAGCGGATCGATCAGCACATTGTCGAGCCGCATCTCGAACTCGGGCGGCTCCTGCAGCGAAAGGATGTCCGGACGGCGTGTCAGCAATACGCGCGGATAACTTCCCAGTACGGAAGGCTGCTTTGACAGCTTGAGGTGAATGGTCCGCTTTGTCACCTCAGGGCTGGACCTGGTTGATGACCACGTCCAGGTTCTCGCTGCCGCCTTTCTTCTGCACCGCGCGACCGATGAGGTCGCCGCTAACAGTGACTGCCGTGCCGCCGTAGGCGACACGAGCGACGATCTCCACGTCGTTTACCGACGACAGGTCGCGTCCCGCGATCATCGTGTCGGCGTCGCTCAGGACCACGACCGCCGGCAGGTCGTCCGTCGTGATGCGCGTCGCGGCAATCGGCGGGCCCGGAATGCCGGGCTCACGGGCAGCGACGAACAGCAGGGCACCCGGCTTCACATTGCCGGCGAGCGACGGGTCGACCTTCACGCTGATGCGAATCGTGCGTCCCGTGGCGGCGCCACCACCGCCGCCGCTCATGGGCCCTGCTCCCATGCCACCGCCTGCGGCCGCCATGGCCGGGCCCGCGGCACCCGCGCCTGCAGCGACCTCGACGCCGAGTTCCTTCAGCTGGGCCGTGATCACGTCACGGATTTCCGGGGGCGGGTTGCCCGCGAGGAGTCTCGTCCAGTTCTTCTTCGCGGTCTCGTTGTCTCCCGCACGAACGGCGATGACACCCTGGTACCAGAGGGCCTTCTGGTTGTCCGCATCTGCCGCGAGCGCGTCATCGATGATCGCCCTGGCACGCGGCTGCACGGCTGGGTCGTCCGTCAGTACGAGCGCTTCCGCGAGGTCGAGCTGCAGGTCGATGTCTTTCTGCGGTGCGAGCGCATTGGCCTTCTCGTAGGATTCCGCGGCCTTCGCCGCATTACCGCCCACCAGGTACGTGCGGCCGAGCATGCGCCAGCCTTCGCGATCGTTCGGGTCCCGCGCGAGCCGTGCCTCGAGTGAGGCAGTCACCTCGTTCATCGCCCCGGCTGTGCCGATTTCGCCGTGGCCCGCAGGCACCGCCTCTGCCGACGTCGGGTTGTCCCAGGGAAACGTATTCAGCTTGGCATAAAGGCCGATGGCGCCCAGGCCCACGGCGACCGCGAGGGCAAACGCGAGTGGCGCGGCTTTGGGTGCTGCAGGCTCGCCTTTGTTGGCGGCCGGTTGCCTTCGAAGCAGCGGATAGATCACGAGCGCAATGGCCACGATCACCATCAGCGCGACGACGACGAGGAATGCAGACGACATCACGATTGTCCAGCCTCCGGGCCGTCCGTGTCCGCCTGCGCTGCCTGCTTGCGGATGATGCGGAGACCCACGAACGTTCCAAGGAGCAGCAGCAGCACGGGAGCTGCCCACAGCAGGTAATTGACCGGCGTCATGCGCGGCTTGTAGAGCACGAAGTCGCCGTAACGATCGACCATGAAGGTGCGGATCTCGTCATCCGTCTTGCCGGCGGCGATCATCTCGCGGACTTCGCGACGCAGGTCCTGGGCCAGCGTGGCGTTCGAATCGGCGATGGTCTGGTTCTGGCACACGAGGCAACGCAACTCGCGGCCGATCATCTCGTAGCGCGCCTGCAGAGCTGGGTCGTCAAAAGCGCGCTCGGTGTCGATGGCGAGCGCGGGAACCGCGAACGCAACCAGCAGCGACATGAGCACGGTGCGAGCGAAACGTGAAAAATACAGCAAAGTCATGTCGTTCAGCCCCCGGTCGGTGCGCTGCCGGCGTTGGCCGCCTGGATGCGCGGCAGAAATTCCCTGGTCCAGACTTCCATGGTCATGGGCGCGATGTGCTTGAACAGCACCTTGCCGTCCGGTCCGATCAGGAAGGTTTCCGGGGCGCCGTAGACGCCCCAGTCGATCGCCACGCGGCCTTCAGCATCGGAGGCGACGACTGCGTAGGGATTGCCCAGCGTGCTAAGCCATT
>JAABQQ010000235.1 GCA_011391405.1 Gammaproteobacteria bacterium | reverse complement strand
GCGTTGTTCGCGTAGAGCGGCGAGTTGCTCTGACAGGCGCCGCACTCGTAATAGTTCGCCGCGAGCACGGTCTCGCCGCCCAGCAGCGGGAACTTCATGCCTGCCTGCAGGCCGAAAACGTTGGCGTCGGAGTTCTCGCCTTTCGGGTCTGCGGCGTGCTGCTCGCTGAACCACCAGCCGTAGGCGGTGCCGAAGAACATGCCGCGGTCGACCTTGACGGCGCCGCCTTCCGGGTTGAAGTCGCCGTCGTAGAACAGGCTCTGCCCAGGCTTGAAGATCGGGTTGACCTGCTTGCCGAGCAGCAGGTTGCCGCCCTGCATGAACTTCCAGTCGACATAGCCCATGTCGAGGCCGATCGACTTGCGCGTGCCGGAGCTGCCCAGCGTCTGGTTCGACGATCGCGGATCGTCGCCGCCCGTGGCGAACAGCAAGGTGCCCTTGACGTTGTCGGTCGCCTTGAAGTCGAAACCCAGTCTTGCGCGGATGCGATGGCGATAGCGGTCGGCCGCGTCGTCCACGTAGGAGGGTACCGTCGGGGTGGCAGCGATCACGCGCTCCGTCCAGATGTTCTCGGAACGGTAACGGAGGTCGCCGCGGCCCTTGATCTTCGTGGCCCAGTCGGCGCCTTTTACCTTGGCAATCTCGTTCGAAGCGACCGCGCCTTCTTCGCGCAGTTCCTTGGTCTGGGACTTCAGGTAGTCCATTTCCGCCTCACGGCGGTCGGCCAGCGCCTGCAGATCCGAGTTCTGCGTCTTCAACTCGGCATTGGCCGCTTCGAGACGGCTGAGACGCTCGGCGAGCGCCTGCATCTGCGACTGGATGGACTGAACTTCGGCCTTGGTGGCCGCGCCCTTGGTCTGCGCGGACGCGTCCGCGGCACTGAGCGTCAGTACGGCGGCGACAGCGGTCGCAAGCACGGTCGATTTCACATTGATCCCCTTTCGGTGGTTTGTCTGTCAGCTGCGGCTAGTGCCGGCGTCGTGCTCGTGAGCACTCACCCGGCGTTTCCTTGGCGCACGTTGTACGCCGGGTATGTGACAGGCAGATTGCAGTGCAGCGACAGAATTACTGCGCTGAGCCGGGCGGGGAGCTCAACGAAGTCAGGCGACTCCGGCCGCCGGACTTTCACGCTGCTGGACTCGCGCGGGCGGGAAATGGCACGTGAACGTGCTGCCCTTGCCTTCTTCGCTGGTGATTTCGAGCTGCGCACCGTGCCGCTGCAAGGCGTGCTTGACGATCGCGAGCCCGAGCCCGGAGCCTCCCAGCTTGCGCGAACGGCCGGCGTCGACACGGTAGAAGCGCTCTGTGAGTCGCGGAATGTGCGCCGCCGGGATACCGATGCCCGTGTCCGCGACAGCGACGTGGCCGCCGAGACCATCCGACCAGTAACGCACTGACACCTTGCCTGCCGACGGCGTGTACTTCACCGCGTTCGTGATCAGGTTCTGGAAGATCGAGTGCAGTTCGGGTTCGGCGCCGAGCAGCAACGCGTCCGATTCCAGCTGCAGGTCGAACTGGGCCGGTCGCTCTGGGCGCGCGAGTACTTCCTTGCGTATCAACGCCAGCAACCCCGCGACGTCGATGGGTTCCCGCTCCGCCTCGCTGCTGCCGGCTTCGAGACGCGACAACTCCAGCAGGTCGGAGACGATGCCGTGCATGCGTTCGGACTGCCGCTGCATCTCGCGCACGGGCTCGCGCCAGCCCTCGTCCAGGACCGGATCTTCGGCGAGCGTATCGAGGTAGCCACGGACGACGGTCAGCGGCGAGCGCAGTTCGTGCGAGGCATTGGCCACGAAATCCCGGCGCATGCTTTCGAGCCGCGCTTCGCTGGTGACGTCGCGGACGATCAGTAGCTGCAGGTCGCGCCCGCTGGTAGTGATGAGGTTGAAGGCGAACCAGCGATCACCGAGGTTCGGCATGTGGATGCGGGGTCCCGGACCCCTGCCACCCCCGGCCACGTATTCCACGAACTCCGGCTGCCGGATCAGGTTGTCGATGCGGATGCCGTAGTCGAGCTTGCGACGCAGGCCGAGCCAGTCCGCCGCCGTCGGATTGAACCAGAGAATCTCGCGCGTGGGTCCGAGCAGGATCGTGCCGTCCGGCATCGCCGACGTCATGCGCCGCAGTTCCCGCAGCAGCGTGAGCGCGCGCCGCTTATGGAAGCGCTTGCGCTGGTAGAGGCGGTTGGCGATAGCCACCGTATTGCCCCACAGGCCATCCATGTTCGGCGGCTTCAGGATGCTGCGCAAGCGCAGCCAACTCTCGAAACGGATGAGATTGCGTGTCTGCCAGGCGACGATGGCGGCCAGGTAGAGCGAGGCACACAGCCCCGGTCGATCGATTATCCAACCGCAAGCCAGGGCCGCCAGCAGGCCGCCGAAGATACCGAGGAGATGCTGCCAGGCAGGTCGGGACACGCGCTGCGATCCTCGGTCCGTCGGTCGACCCGCCTATTCGGGCCGGGTCGAAAAACGATACCCCGAACCGCGGACCGTCTGCACGAGCGAGTCGCACGCGAACGGTTCCAGGGCCTTGCGCAGCCGGCGGATATGCACGTCCACCGTGCGCTCTTCCACGTAAACGTTGCCGCCCCAGATTCGGTCGAGCAACTGACTGCGTGCGTACACGCGATCGGGGTGTTCCATGAAGAACTGCAGCAGGCGATATTCCGTCGGGCCGAGCGACACTGTCTGCCCGCCGGCAATGACGCGGTGGCTGACCGGGTCGAGCTTGAGCGCACCCGCCTCGATCGCTTCGCCCGCTGCCGTGGGTGACGTCCGGCGCAGTACCGCCTGGATTCGTGCCAGCAATTCCCGGGGACTGAACGGCTTGGTGACGTAATCGTCGGCGCCGCCTTCGAGACCCGCCACCTTGTCCTGCTCTTCGGCGCGGGCCGTCAGCAGGATGACCGGCAGATCCTGCGTCTCCTTGTTGCGCTTGATCGCGCGCGTAAGTTCGAGGCCGCTCTGATCCGGCAGCATCCAGTCGACGAGCAGCAGGTCGGGACGCGAATCGGCAATGCGGGAACGAGCCTCGCTGCAATCCTCGGCCTCGCTGACCGTGAAACCGGCGCGACGCAGCCCGAACGCGATCATGTCGCGAATCGGCTTTTCGTCTTCGACGATCAGGATCTGCTTGCCCGTCATGACTGGTCCGGTTGCGGTATATGCCATTACAGACGCATTACATGCGCCAATTGTGACAGTCCCGTGACGGCCGGCGGTGCAGGGCGCGCGACATCGTCACGAATATAGACCGGCAGTGCCTCAGCCGCATCCACGCCTTCACCTTGCTGCAACGTTCGCTCGCCGAGGCGCACAATCGCATCGGCGCGTGGATACACGCCTTCGCGGTAGCTGAGTCCGGCGGATTCGAGCCGGGCCTGCAGCGCCGGATACCGCGCGATACCATTGCCCGCGCAGCACGTGACGGTGGGCGCCGGCTGCACGCGGTCTTCGGGTCCGACCGCCTCCGCGGCCAGCACGATGGGCACGCACGGGTCGTCGGGATCAAACCGATAGCATCCCCAGTACACCTCGTGCATGCGCGCGTCGTTGCAGACGAGGACGCCTGAGGAAGGGGAGGAAGGAGAGGAAGGACAGGAAGACAGGAACGCGACGGCAGCGAGGCTCGAGACCGGCGCAACCCGCAAACCCGCCCCATAAGCGAGCCCTTGAATGACGCCCGCCGCGATCCGCAAACCGGTGAAGCCACCGGGTCCGCGGCCGAACGCGAGGCCGTCGAGATCCTTGAGCTTGCACCCTGCTTCGGCCAACAACTCGTCGATCATCGGCAGGATGAGCTCGGCGTGACCGCGTTCGGTGACGATGAACCGCTGGCGCACCTCGCCGTCGGACCACAGCAGTGCGGCCGAGCAAGCCTCGGTCGAAGTGTCGATCGCCAGCATGCGGAGCTGCTTCATCCGAGCTTCTCCCGCAGGAAAGCCTGCACATCCTCCAGAGCGCGCGTGCGCCGCATCGGCGGCAGGCTGGTGATGAACTGACGTCCATAGCCCTTCGTCACCAGGCGAGTATCGCAGAGCATGACCACGCCGCAGTCGGTTTCGTCGCGGATCAGCCGGCCGACACCCTGCTTCAATGCAATCACCGCCTGCGGCACCTGCTCGTCGAAGAACGGGTTGCCGCCCTGCTCGCGGATCGCTGCGAGCCGCGCCTTGAGCAGCGGATCGTCCGGTGCCGCAAACGGCAGCTTGTCGATGATCACGACGCTGAGCGCCTCGCCCTTCACATCGATGCCTTCCCAGAAGCTGCCGGTGCCAAGCAGCACGGCGTTGCCGGCTTCGCGAAACGCGCGCAGCAGATGATCACGCGAGGCGCCACCCTGGATCAGCACCGGGAACGGCGGGGTCTCGCCCCACTGCCGATAGAGTTCCTCGGCGCCCTCGCGCAGGCCACGATGGCTCGTGAACAGGATGAACGCGCGGCCGCCGCTCGCCTCGAGCACCGGCAACGCCGCGTTGATCACGTTGCGCGCATGGTCCGGCGCGCCCGGTTCCCCGAGGCCCTTCGGCAGGTACATAAGCGCCTGGTTCGCGAAGTCGAACGGACTCGCGAAACGCACGGTTGTCGCGCGTGTGAGCCCACTGCGGCGCTTGAAGTGAGAGAAGTCGTCACCGACGGCCAGCGTCGCTGACGTGAGAATCCACGCGCACGGCTGGGTCTCCATCAACGACGAGAGCTGGCTCGCGACGTCCACCGGCGCGAAATGCGCGCTGACGTTGCGCGCACTGGTTTCGGCCCAGCGCACCCCGCCCGGCGCTTCCTCGGCCGTCAACGAACGCAACCGGTCGGCATTTTCCTCGAGCCGCTCCTGCAAGCGCTTGAAAGCAGCCTGGCCGTCGGCGCCGAGCGGTGCGATGGCATCAGCCAGTTCCCTGGCGCGAGCGCCCAGCCCGTTCAACGCTTCGAGCAGGCGATCCGGCCATTGTGCGTGCTCGAGCCGCGCGTCCGGGCCGCCGGTGATCGCCAGCACGGCCGCGATCTGCGCATCCAACCCGCTCAGCGCGCCGTCGACCTTGCCCGCCATCTGCTGAGCAAGCAGCAGCTCACCCGCAACGTCTTTCGAAATGGTGGCGAGCTGACGCGTGCTGACGCTGTAGCCCAGGAACTGCGCGGCGACGTCCGGCAACTGGTGCGCCTCGTCGATCACGATCGCGTCGGCGCCGGGAAGCAGGTCGCCGAACCCTTCTTCCTTCAGCACCAGGTCGGCCATCAACAGGTAGTGGTTGACGACGACGATGTCGGCGGCCTGCGCCTCGCGCCGCGCCGCGAGCACGAAACACTCTTCGAACTTCGGACATTCCGCACCGAGGCAGTTCTCGCGCGTCGACGTCACCCACGGCCACACGGGATCCTGTTCGCCGATGCCGGGCAACTCCGCGACGTCGCCCCGCTGCGTCGTGTATGACCAGGCGCGAACCCTGGGCAACGCAGTCGCGACTTCCTTGCGCAACCCGCGCGCGTAGGCCTGTTGCTCGGCCATGTCGAGCCGGTGACGGCAGAGATAATTGGCGCGACCCTTCAGCAGCGCGATGCGTACGGGTCGGCCGATCGCAGCACAGATGGTAGGCAGGTCACGGTGAAACAGCTGATCCTGCAATGCGCGCGTACCGGTGGAAACGATGACCTTGCGACCCGACAGCAGTGCAGGCACGAGGTACGCGAAAGTCTTGCCGGTCCCGGTGCCCGCTTCGACCACCAGTTGCATGCGTTCCTGCAGCGCGGCGGCCACGTGCTCCGCCATCTCGATCTGCTGCGGACGCGCCTTGTAGCCCGGCAACGCTCGGGCCAGCGGCCCGTCGGGCCCCAGGATTTCTGCCAGCGGCATTGCCATGCGCGTCAGGAGAAGGTCGCGCGAAAGCGCAGCAGCGCGGTCGAGGCCGGACCCAGTGGCTTCCTGAGCACCCAGCGGACGTGCGTGTAGTCGTTTTCGAGTGGCTTGCGCGTGCCTTTCTTGCCGCCACCCGCAGCTCGCGCAAGCGTCTCGGGCGTCGCGTAGGTCTCCCCGCCATCGATCGAGAACTGCACCTCGGCGGCTGGACCCGTGGCCGAGCCACGCAGGTAACGCACACCAAAGGGCAGCCGCTTGGTGACGATGATCGTGTCCACCGCCTGCTTGCCCGGGTTATGCACGCGCACCGTGTAGTGAATCTCGTCGCCGGCGTTGAGTCGCTCGGCGGGGACCCAGCGACGAATCTCCTGCCCGCCCGGGTCCACGCTGACCTCGAGCTTCTGCACTTCGATCGAAGTCTCCAACGGACCGGATCCGGTGGCCTCGGCAACTTTCGGGTTGTCAGCGACGCCCTGGGCCAGAACCCGGCCCTGCCAGGTCGACATGCACAGCAGCAGAACGGACGCTGCAAACGCCGCAAACAAGCTGTGTCCGGGCCGTGCAGTGCTCGGATGCAGGACGAAGTCGCCGTGGATTCGGTGGGCAGGCATCGGGGGCGGACTCTGCGGGACGGGCGAGTTCGAGGCAAGTGACATACGGGGCGTAAACCCCCCGAAATTCCCTTGTGGCGCAGCCAGTTCCAATGCGCCTGCGCGGTCGCGGTCCGGGCTGGGCATATCTACCCATTTGACAGTAGCGACCATCTGGATTATTGTGCAATGCAGCAATGCTGCGATGCAGCAGTTATGGACAACCCAGGAGATAGCCATGAACGTAGATATGCAGGAATACATCGCCGAGGGCGGTGATCTGCTCACCGGCAAGGTTCGCAGCTTCCGCAAGAATTCCGCCGCAACCGTGCGCGAAGCCATTACCGGCTCCGCCGAAACCCTCAAGGCCCTGAAGAGCCCCGTTCGCATGATCGCCCGGTCCGGCGTCAAGCTGACGTCGGTCTCGCAGACTGCCGTGCAGAGCCTGATCGAGCTGCAGTCGGACGTCGTGACGTCGGCCCTGACGGACGTGGCGCTGCGCCTCGAGCGCGCGACGCGTGCGGAAAACATCGTCGAACTCGTGCGCGAGCAGATCGAGCTCACGCCCGCCACGCGCGCGCGCATGGCGGAAGACGCGACCCGCGTCGTGACCATCGTCAAGGTGGCAGGCCGCGATTTCCGGAACGTCGCCAGGCACGCCTACGAGAGCATCGTCGAGAAGGAAGTCGAGGCGCCGAAGGCTGCCGTGCGTCGCAAGACCGCTGCCGTCAAGCGTGCGACCCGCAAGACCGTCAAGCGCGCCCGCAAGGCCGCGTAACCGCCTGATTCAGGACGAAAGCCGGGCCCGCATCGCCAGATAAAACAAGACGCGGGCCCTGGCCACAGGTCTCCCCCTGATTGCGCCCTCCACGGAGGGCGCTTTTTTTTGGTGCGTACATACCCGCACGCACGGGTCCAATCGCAACTCAGCGTAACAAGGGTCGGGCGGCTATAATTCACCGACTGTGGTGTGGCAGAAGGTTCCTTAATGACTACGAATACATCCCTGCGCGATTGGGTTGAGCAGACGGCGCAACTGACGCGACCCGACCGCATCCACTGGTGCAACGGCTCGGACATCGAGCGCGACGAACTCGTCCAGCAGATGCTCGGCACCGGTGACCTGATCGAACTGAACCAGGCAACCTTTCCCAAGTGCTACCTGCACCGCTCCAACCCGTCGGACGTTGCACGCGTCGAGCACCTCACCTTCATCTGCACGCCGGAGAAGGAGGACGCGGGCCCGAACAACAACTGGATGGAGCCAGCGGCTGCGCACGCCCGGATTGATGCACTGTTCGCAGGCTGCATGCAGGGCCGCACGATGTACGTCGTGCCTTACTGCATGGGCCCGATCAACTCGCCTCACTCGCGCTGTGGCGTCGAGATCACCGATAGCCCCTACGTCGTGCTCAACATGCGGATCATGACGCGCATGGGTGCGCCGGCGCTGCACCGCATCGAGCAGGACGGTACCTTCGTCAAAGGCCTGCACTCGGTCGGCGACCTCGATCCCGACAAGCGCTTCATCATGCATTTCCCCGAGGAACTCTCGATCAAGAGCATCGGTTCGGGCTACGGCGGCAACGCGCTGCTGGGCAAGAAATGCCATGCCCTGCGCATCGCCAGCTTCCAGGCACGCACCGAAGGCTGGCTCGCCGAGCACATGCTGATTGTCGGCATGGAAAATCCGCGCGGCGAGGTGCACTACGTCCTGGGCGCGTTCCCGTCGGCCTGTGGCAAGACCAACTTAGGGATGCTGATCCCGCCCGACACGATGCCGGGCTGGAAGGTGTGGACGATCGGCGAGGACATCGCGTGGCTGCACGTCGGCAGCGACGGCCGCCTGCGTGCGATCAATCCCGAAGCCGGTTTCTTCGGCGTGGTGCCGGGCACCAGCCCGAAGACCAACCGCAACGCCTACGAGATGATCCATCACGACACGATCTTCACGAACGTGGCGCTGACGGCCGACAACGAGCCATGGTGGGAAGGCCGCACGACGGGCACGCCGGTCATCGACTGGCAGGGCAAGCCGTACGACAAGGCGACCGCGAAAACGCCGGCCGCGCATCCGAATTCACGCTTCACCGTCTCGGCCAAGCAGAACCCGGCCTACAACCACCTCATGGAGCACCCGGAAGGTGTGCCGATCTCGGCGATCCTGTTCGGTGGGCGCCGTCGTGAAGTCGCGCCGCTCGTGTACGAAGCCCGCGACTGGGCGCACGGGGTGATGATCGGCGCCGGCATGGCCTCGGAGACGACAGCCGCGGCGGTGGGCCAGGTCGGCGTGGTGCGCCGCGACTCGATGGCGATGAAGCCGTTCTGCGGCTACAACTTCGCGGACTATTGGACGCATTGGCTGAGCTTCGAGGGCAAGGCCAGGCAGTTGCCCAAGATCTACCATGTCAACTGGTTCCGCCAGGACAAGGACGGCAAGTTCCTGTGGCCGGGATTCGGCGACAATCTGCGCGTGCTGTCGTGGGTCATCGATCGTTGCGAAGGCCGCGCGCAGGCAAGGGAAACGCCGATCGGCTTCCTGCCCCGCCCCGAGGACATCGACCTCAAGGGCCTGAGCCTGCCCGAGTCGTCTCTGCACCAGCTGCTCGACCTCGACACCGCCGCGTGGCACGTCGAGATCGACGACATCGGCAAGTACCTCGAGAGCTACGGCGCCCGCATGCCGCAGCAGCTAAAGGACAAGCACCGGCAGGTGAAGAAAGCGCTCGGCTAGTCTTCGAGCGCAAAGCGGATGACGTCCGCGGCATTCGGATCCGGTAATTTCCCGAGTCCGATGCATCCCTCGCCCTGCAGCGTGACGGAGTCCCGCCGCACGAACGACTCCTTGCCGTCCGCATTCAGCACGAACGTGCCGTTCGTGCTCTGGTCCACCAGCAGGAAGCGGCCGCGCACCATTTCGATCCTGGCGTGCAGGCGCGAGATCAGCGTGCCCTTCTGCACGACGCTGTTCTCCTCGGCCCGGCCCATCGTGATTTCGTTGCGGGCGTCGTCGAGCACGATCTCGCGGTCGAGGTACCGGACGCGAATACGCCGGGCGCCGTGCATGCCGCCCATCGCGATCGAGGGCAGCATGCTGGTCGCGTCTTCCTGCTGCCAGAGGACCTCGTAGAGTTCCATTTCCTCGTTGAGCCCACGCAGCGACGTGACGTCCACGCGCCGCGAGACCGCGCGCCACTCCGGCGAACAGCGGCGAACCGTATCGGCCGAAAGAATGATCTGCCCGGCCTTGGCCTGGCTGGTCATGCGGTTCGCGGTGTGCACCGATGCGCCGAAGATATCCTTGTTCTCGAGCACCACCGGCCCGAAGTGGCAGCCAATGCGGATTGCCACATGCTGGCCCTGCACCAGGAGCTCGGGTCGGGCGCCGATGTCCTGCTGCATCTCGCCGCCGGCGTTCACGGCGTCATCGACGGTGGGAAAGATCGCGAGGATCTCGTCACCGATGGTCTTGATGACCGTGCCGCGGTTGCGCCCGGTCGCGTCACGCATGATTTCGACACTGAGCTGGATCAGCGCGCGCGCTTGCTGATCGCCAAGCAGCTCGTACAGGCGAGTGCTGCCCACGACGTCGGCGAAAAGGACGGCAACTTCCGTCTCGGTGCTGGTCACGCTCGGCAGAACCCCTGAGCGCCCGGTAGCGGGCAGATTGATCCGTATCGACTTTACATTATAGCGGGTGTAGCCCGTCGCGCCGTGCCTGCCAGTGCGGGCGGGATAGCGCCCGGGGGACCGCTACGCCGCTTTCCGGAACATCTTGAGGGAATCCCGCAGCACTTCCGGGCCCGCACCGGGCTGTATCGCTTGCTCCGTGAGGTAACGGCGCCACGCGCGGGCGTTTGGCAGGCCCGCAAACAGCCCATGGATGTGCCGCAGCATGAGCGGCAGGCGATGGCCCTCCGCCAGCATGCGCTCGACGTAGTCGGCATAGCGATCCACCACCTGCTCACGCGACGGCGGTTCGAAGCCGGGGCCGAGAAAGTGCGCATCGAGTTCGGCGAGCAGATAGGGCTCGTGGTAGACCTGCCGGCCGATCATCACGCCATCGAACTTCGGTAACCACTCGCGCACCTGCGGCACGGTCTTGATGCCGCCGTTCAGGATCACCGTGAGCTCGGGGTGCTCGCGCTTGAGCCGCTCCGGCACGTCATAGCGCAGTGGCGGTATCTCGCGGTTCTCCTTCGGCGTGAGCCCCTGCAGGATGGCGTTGCGGGCGTGCACGACGAAGACGTCGATGCCGGCCTTCTGCACGGCCAGCACGAACCACTCGAAAAAGCCGTAGTCCTCGAGCTCGTCGATGCCGATCCGGCATTTCACGGTGACGGGGATGCTCACGGCTTCGCGCATGGCGATCATGCACTCCGCGACGATCTCGGGCTCCGCCATCAGGCAAGCGCCGAAACGGCCGCTCTGCACGCGATCGCTCGGGCAACCGACATTGAGGTTGATCTCGTGGTAACCGTACTGCTCACCGAGCTTCGCCGCACGGGCGAGCAGTTCAGGATCGGACCCGCCCAGCTGCAGCGCGACGGGGTGCTCGAAGTGGTCGAATCCCAGCAGGCGATCGAGGTGGCCATGGACCAGCGCATGCGCCGTCACCATCTCCGTGTAGAGCAGCGAACGCGGACTCAGCAGGCGCAGCAGGTAACGGCAGTGGCGATCCGTGTAGTCCATCATCGGGGCCACGGAGAGGCGCCGATCGAGTATTCGTTGCGTCATCGCGCGGTCTCCGCCACCAGCCAGTCCACCACCGCGCTGAACGCTTCCTGCTGGTCGGCACCCGACTGCAGCGCGCGCTCGAAAATCCGGAGCTGTCGATGCGCGCTCGTGCCGCGCTCGAGGATGTCGCGCAAGCCAGCAATCTCGGGCAGGCACCCGAGCTCGATCGCGTCCTCGCGCAGCAGCTCGATGATCTCTTCCACGAGCTGCGCAAATGGAACGATGCGCTGGCGGCCGAGGTCGAGCAGGCCCGCATCGCAGGAATACCGCATCGCGCGCCAGCGGTTCTCGCCGATCAGCAACTCCGGGTACGGACGCCACTGCTGGTTGTCACGACGCAGGCGATACAGCTTGCGCATCAGGCACAGGTTGAGCGCTGCAAGCCGCACCGAGTCTTCGAGCGAAGTGCACGAGTCCATCACGCGCGTCTCGAGCGTGGGGTACCGCGCGCTCGGCCGCAGGTCCCACCAGATCCGCGATGTGTCGGCGAGGATACCGGTCTCGATCAGCATGTCGGTGTGGCGCCGATACTCGTTCCAGCTCGCGAACTTCTCAGGCAATCCGGTGCGCGGAATGCCGTTGAAGATCATCAGGCGGAACGACATCAGGCCAGTGCGCTCCCCTTCCCAGAAAGGCGAGCTGCACGAAAGCGCCAGCAGATGCGGCAGGAAATACCGCGCCTGGTTCATCAGGTCGATGCGCAGTTCGTCGTCGTCGATGCCTACGTGCACGTGCATGCCGCAGATCATCATGCGACGCGCCACGCCCTGCATTTCCTCGAGCAGCGCGACGTAGCGCTCCTTGTCGGTGCGCTGCTGCCTGGACGACAGCGAGAACGGATGGCTCGCCGACGCGATCGGCGCCAGGCCGAACCTGGCCGATTCCTCGACCACAGCGCGTCGCAGCTCAATCAGCGACCCGCGCACGTCGCCGATCGTGCGGCACACCGGTGTGGCGACTTCGACCTGCGAGCGCAGGAACTCCGGAAATGCACGGCCCCCGGTGCGGTCGTGCAGCGCCGCGAACAGCTCGGGCGGCGGATCGTTCGCGACTGCGCGCGTGTCGACATCGACCAGGAGGTATTCCTCCTCGACGCCAATGGTGAACGGCGGCGCGTGATCAGGCATGGGGCGGCACCTTCGCCAGCAGCTGCAACGACTGCGGCTCGGCCAGGATATCGCCGATGATACCTGCCAGCAGGCGCACCCACCGCTCGATGCCTGCAGGTGAGCTCAGCAGGTCCTGCCGCACTTCGATACAGACATGGGGCAGGCCGTGGGCCTTGGCATGGTGGTCGATCGTGTAATTAGCCGGGTGCTTGCCGCTGTATGGCTCGTTGTCACCGATCACGAGTCCCTTGTGCGCCCTGAGCCGATGCAGCAATCGCTGCGCGTTGGCCTCGTCACGGTCCCACAGCACGCCTGCGTGCCAGGGTCGCGCGTTGCCGGCCAGTGTCGGCGAAAAACTGTGCACGGCGACCAGTAGCGGCACGACGCCGCGGCTCCGGAACCCACCCACCATGGCCTCGATGCATTCGTGGTAGGGATCGAAAAAGGACGCGAGGCGCACGCGGCGGTCGTAATCGGACAGATGCTGGTTGCCGGGGATGACCCAGCCGTCGCTTTCCTTGCGCAAGGCCTCCGCGTCGTCCGGAGAGCGGTTGCAATCCACGACCAGGCGCGAGTAGCCCGCCAGCACCGCCGGGGCGCCCAGCGCGTGGGCAAGGCCCCTGGCGAGCTCCCCGGCACCGATGTCCCAGGCGATGTGCTGCCAGCTGGGCAACTCGGGCAGTCCCAGCCGGTCCAGGGCCTGCGGGAACGCTCGGCTGGCATGGTCGCAGACGACGAGGGCCGGCGCCTGCCCGTGCTCCTCCAGCACCACGAACGGCGCGGGGTCATCCCGGCCGCACAGGGGGGTAGCAGGCGACTTTGGCGGCGTGGCTTCCATTGGGCACGAAGTTTACACGGGCTCCTGCCTCCTCTCCCGGCCGGCCGACCTCGCCGATCCTCCTGGAAGAGGTCAAAAGAGGTGACGCCCGTCACAACAGGTACTTTCATTACGGTCATAACATTCGGCGGTGCCCGTCCGTGCGGGCGGAGGGTTGTTGCGTTCCATGAGCTTGCACCCGCTACTGAAGCAGCAGTTCGACGATTCCCGCGAGCAAGGCGGGCCACTCGACTTGCGCAAGCTCCTGCACGCCATCAGCGACGCGTACGCGGAGTGGGACGAGGAACGCAACGGCGTCGTGCGCTCGATGCGGCTGCTTGCGGACGAGACCAGCGCGTTCACGCGCGAAGTTCGCGAGAGCGCAGCGGCCCAGCTGCAGGTCATTCTCGATCACGTCAAGGACGCGATCATCACCGTCGACGAGACGGGCTGCATCGAAACGCTGAACACCACCGGCGAGCGGGTCTTCGGCTATTGCGAACAGGACGTTCGTGGCAGAAAGCTCGATCACCTGATTCCGTCACTGGCGCGTCGTCCCCACATCGTCGAGACGCTCGAGGAAATGGCGGCATCCGTCGAAAACACCCAGGCCGACCTGAAGCCACGCGAGACCACGGGCCGGCACCGGAACGGCAACCTGTTCGACGCTGAAATCGGCGTGAGCAAGGTACGGCTCGACAGCCGCGAGTTCTTCGTCGTCTGCATGCGTGAAACCACTGCACGCAAGGCGTCGGAAGCGGCGATTCGCGAGAGCGAAGCCCGCTATCGCACCCTGGTCGAGAACGCGCCGGAGGCCATCGTCGTGCTCGACATGGATGCCGGCGTGTTCGTCGAGTGCAACGAAAACGCCGTGCGCTTTTTCAAGATGACGCGCGATGAACTGCTGGCCATGGGTCCGGAACAGATCAGTCCCCCGCTGCAGCAGGATGGCTCGCCGTCTTTCGGCGTCGCCCGTGGCCACATCGATCGCGCGCTTGCCGGCGACGCACCGTATTTCGAATGGCTGCACCGCGACGCACTCGGGCACGACATTCCCTGCGAAGTCCGCCTCGTCCGCCTGCCTTCCTCGGGCAGGCGTCTAATTCGCGGCAGCATCATCGACATCACCGAACGCAAGCGCAGCGAACTGCTGACGGCGGGCGATCGGCGCGTCTTCGAAAGAATCACGGGCAACGCTGACCTGACCGCCACGCTCGAAGCCATCACCCAGACCGCCGAGAAGGTCACCCCGGACGCGCTCTGCACGATATCGGTCTACGAAGCCGAGACCAACACCCTGCACCACGTGGCCGGCATGCGCCTGCCGCAGGACTACCTGAACGCGAAGCGGCGCCTCGAGATCGGTCCGCGCAACGGTTCGTGCGCCGCCGCGGTCTTCCTGCACCGCCAGGTAATCGTCGCGGAAATCACGCGCGACGCGCTCTGGGAGCACCTGCGCGCGCCGGCGGTCGAAGCCGGGCTGCGGGCTTGCTGGTCGACGCCGGTCCGTGCATCGGATGGCCGCATGCTCGGCACGGTCGCGCTGTATTTCAGGCAGCCGCGCAGCCCCCTCGGCCGGGACTTCGAACTCATGGGCAGGCTGGCGGCGCTTGCGGCAATCGCCATCGAGCGCAAACGGTCCGAGGAAGCGCTGCGGCACAGCGAAGCGCAGTACCGCAGCCTGTTCGAGAACGTCATCGAAGGCGTATACCGCTCGACCGTGAAAGGCCGCTTCGAGGCCGTGAACCCGGCGCTGGCGCACATGCTTGGGTACGACACCGTCGAAGACCTGCTGACAATCTCGGACATGGCCACGTTGTTCACGGACGCGAACGAGCGCGACCACGCCATCCTGACCCTGCACCGCGACGGCGTCATCCGCGAGGCGGAATGCCAATTGCGGCGGCGCGACGGCACGCAGGTCACCGTGCTGATCAATGCACGCGTCATTCGTGGCGAAGATTCCGAGATCACGGGCTACGAAGGCACGATCACCGACATCACCGTGCGCAAGCGGGCGGAACTGCAGCTGTACGAAGAAAAGGAAAAGGCGCAGGTCACGTTGCAGTCGATTGGCGACGCCGTCATCACGACGGACGCCGACGGGCGCGTCGAATACCTGAACCCGGTGGCAGAAGAACTCACGGGCTGGGATTCGCAGGAAGCCCTCGGCCGACCTATCGCCGAAGTGTTCCACGTCATTGCGGAGACCACGCGCCAGCCGGTCGACAGCCCGATCACTCGCTGCCTGCGCGAGGGTCGCATGGTCGAGATGACCGAGCCGTCACTGCTAGTGAACCGTCGCGGGCACGAAATCTCGATGCAGGACTCGGCCGCACCGATTCGCGACCGGGCTGGCCGGCTGATCGGCGTCGTCATGGTCTTCCACGACGTAAGCCAGGAGCGCCGGTTGCAGCGCGCGCTCTCCTACCAGGCGACCCACGACGCCCTCACCGGCCTGATCAATCGCCGCGAATTCGAACATCGTATCAACGCGACACTGCAGGCCTCGCGCTCCGATCGCGAAGTTCGCCACGTCGTGCTGTATCTGGACCTCGACCAGTTCAAGGTGGTCAACGACACCTGTGGCCACCAGGCCGGCGACCGCCTGCTGAAGCAGGTAACGAGCGTCCTGCAGACCCGCATCCGCGCGTCCGACACCCTCGCCCGGCTCGGCGGCGACGAATTCGGCGTGTTGCTGCTCGATTGCAGCCTCGACAGGGCGCAGCGCATCGCCGAGGGCTTGCGCCAGGCGATCCGCGATTTCCGCTTCGTCTGGCAGGACCGGATCATGAACGTCGGCGTCTCGATCGGCCTCGCCGAGATGAGCGGCGATACAGAAACACTGTCCACGATCATGAGCGCCGCCGACGTGGCGTGCTACACGGCGAAGGAATCGGGCCGCAACCGCGTGCACACGTACAACCACGGTCACGCCCCCGACCGACTGCGCGAAATGCAGTGGGTTTCCCGCATCAATCGCGCCTGCGAGGAAGACCGCCTGGAGCTGTATTGCCAGCCGATCGTGGCGATCCGGGCCGGGGCCGAAGCCTTCCGCCAGTTCGAACTGCTGCTGCGCATGCGCGACGAGAACGGCCAGCTCGTGCAGCCGGCGGAATTCATCCCGGCGGCAGAACGATTCAACCTCATGCCCGCCCTCGACCGATGGGTCGTGCGGCAGGCGTGCCAGCACCTTGCGCACAAGCGCTCCGATGACCCGTCGCGGGTGCCGTACACGATCACGATCAACGTCTCGACGACGACGATCAACGACGAGCAATTCCTCGATTACGTCATCGCCGAGTTGGCCACCGCGGACCTGAGTCCCGGCGCGCTCTGCTTCGAGTTGACCGAAAGCACGGCCATGTCCAGCCTCGCCGCGGCGACGCACTTCATCCACGAGCTGCGCCAGCGCGGCTGCAGGTTCTCGCTCGACGATTTCGGCAGCGGCCTCTCGTCGTTCCTGTTCCTGAAGAACCTGCCGGTGGACTACATCAAGATCGACGGCAGCTTCGTGCAGAACGTGGCGCAGGACATCATCGACCGCAGCATGGTCGAGGCCATCACCCAGATCGGACGCACCATGGGCATCGCAATCATCGCCGAGCGCGTGGACTCCGCCGAGGTGCTGAATCAACTGGCCGAACTGGGCGTGCAGTACGCACAAGGCCATTTCATCGCTTCGCCGCAGCCGATCGCCGCGCTCGCCGCGCTCGTGGCCTCCGCGCCGGAAGCCGCGACGGCACGACCGGGCAGCGACTTCGACCTCAAGGTCGGCTGATCGCTTAGCTGTCTCGTGTCAACGGGCGAGGTCGCGCCGTTCGCGCACGGAGACCCAGTTCCGGTCTTCCTTTGCGCCCCGAAGTCTCCCGCGCATCGTGAATCGCGCAGAGCACCCGCGCGATTCACGGCGACCCTTGCTCGAGCGGGTGCTCGGCGATGGTGCCAGCGGCTGGTCGGATGGAGTGATGCCGCCTCACACCAACGCTCGAGCTGCGGCGTCCGACACGAGGCGCAAAGGAAGACCGGAACTGGCTCTCCGTGCTCGTGTTGGCGCCCCTGGCCGCGACGTCGTCTGGCACTAAGCGTGTCACTGCAGCCCCGTGGCTCGCGGTTGCAGCGGGCTCGGCCTGGGTCCGCGCTCCGTGTCGGACGCCGCAACGCGAGCTGGCGGCTGCCTCTTGGCAGCGTGACACTACCCGCACCGCGCGACCTCGCCCGTTGACACGGGCGAGGTGCCCGCACGACCGACGAGACGGCTTACTCGGACTCGGAAGTCCGACCCGAACGCTTGCGATCCAGCTCCTTGAGCGCGCGCTTGCGGATGCGGATCGACGTCGGCGTGATCTCGACGAGTTCGTCGTCTTCGATGAACTCCATCGCCTGTTCGAGCGTGTAGCGGATCGGCGTCGTCAGCACGATGTTCTCGTCCTTGCCCGCCGCGCGCATGTTCGTGAGTTTCTTGCCCTTGAGCGGGTTGACTACCAGGTCGTTCTCACGGCTGTGTATGCCGATGACCTGGCCTTCGTAGACCTCGTCGCCGTGCGCACACATCAACTTGCCGCGCTCCTGCAGGTTGAAGAGCGAATAGCCGAGCACGGTGCCCTGCCCGTTCGAGATCATGACGCCGTTCTGGCGACTCGCGATCTCGCGCTCGGATACCGGGGCGTAGTGATCGAAGACATGGAACAGCAGGCCGAGTCCGGACGTCATCGTGCGGAATTCGGTCTGGAAGCCGATCAGGCCACGCGCCGGGATGATGTAGTCGAGACGCACGCGACCCTTGCCGTCCGGGTGCATCGCCTGCAGCAGGCCACCGCGGCTGCCAAGCGCCGTCATCACCGCGCCCTGGCTTGAGTCCTCGATGTCGACGGCGAGGACTTCGTACGGCTCATTCTTTACGCCATCGATCACCTTGATCACGACGCGCGGGCGCGACACGGCGATCTCGTAGCCTTCGCGCCGCATGTTCTCGAGCAGCACGCCGAGGTGCAGTTCGCCACGGCCATAAACCTGGAACTTGTCCGGGTCGTCCGTTTCCTCGACGCGCAGCGCGACGTTGGTCAACGCCTCGTGAAACAGCCGTTCGCGGATCTGGCGGCTCGTGAGGTACTTGCCTTCGCGGCCGGCGAACGGTGAGGTGTTGACCTCGAACGTCATGCCGATGGTCGGCTCGTCCACCACCAGCGGCGGCAGCGCCTCGGGCGTCAACGGGTCGCACAGCGTGTCCGACACGGCCGGAATCTCGATGCCGGCGAACGCGACGATGTCGCCCGCGCTGGCGGAATCGACTTCCATGCGGTTCAGGCCGTGGAACCCGAGCACCTGCGAGATCTTCTCGGTGCGCGCGTGACCCGTGCGGTCGACGACCGTGACCGTCTGTCCGCGCTTGATGACACCGCGCTTGATGCGGCCGATGCCGATCGCGCCGATGTAGCTCGAGTAATCGAGCTGCGACACCTGCAGCTGCAACGGGCCGTTCGGATCGACGTCAGGCGGCGAGCAGTGCTTGATTATCGTCTCAAACAGCACCTTCATGTCGCCGCCGCGGTGGGCCGGATCGTACGTCGCGAAACCCTGGATGGCCGATGCGTAGACGACCGGGAAGTCGAGCTGCTCTTCGGTGGCGCCCAGGCGGTCGAACAGGTCGAACGTCTGGTCCAGCACCCAGTTGGGACGGGCCTCGTGACGATCGATCTTGTTGATGACCACAATCGGGCGCAGGCCGTGCGCGAACGCCTTTTGCGTGACGAACCGCGTCTGCGGCATCGGGCCGTCGACGGCGTCGACCAGCAGCAGCACGGAATCGACCATCGACAGCACGCGCTCCACTTCGCCGCCGAAATCAGCGTGTCCCGGCGTATCAACGATGTTGATCCGGTACTCGTTCCACTTGATGGCCGTGTTCTTGGCCAGGATGGTGATACCGCGCTCCTTTTCGAGCACGTTCGAGTCCATGACGCGTTCGGGGACGACCGTGCGGGCGTCGAACGTGCCGGATTGCTTCAGGAGCTGGTCGACAAGAGTGGTCTTGCCGTGGTCGACATGCGCGATGATCGCGATGTTGCGAAGGTACTGCGTGGGGTTCGAGGACACTTGGTGCGCCAGGGGCCCGGAGGGGCCCTAAAAAGGGCGCGAAGTATAGCGGATCTGGCCCCCACTTGCTGCACTGCAGGAAATCAGTCACCCACTCCCGCTTTAACGGGAAATAGGGGACGCTCAGGAAATAGGGGACGCTCACCTATTTCTATTTGGAAATAGGTGAGCGTCCCCTATTTCCTGAGCGCCCCTATTTCCCAGGTGCTACTTCGGCTCCTGCGCCGGAATCGACTGGACCGCCTGGCCGGTCGAGTCCTTGGGCGGGTCTGCCTTCTGCGCCGAAGGCGGGTCGCCGATCACGACGGGAATTGCGAACGCGCGCGTCTCCGTCTGCACCTTCGTCGACATCTTCGCGATCACGCCGATGTAGTAAAGGCCCGGGTTGTCACCCTGGACCAGCACTTTGGTGGAATACGACTGCCCGCCCTCGATCGGCGAAAACGTTGCCGTCTTCTCGCCAACGATCGTGAGACCGGGCGCTTCGGTGATCTCCGTCTCGAGCTTGTCGGCTGGGAGCCGTGCATTAAAGGTCATTTCGACCTCGAACGGCTGGCCCAGTGCGGGTTTCGCCAGCACGTCGTACTGCATGTCGATCGGCGCCGTAGTCTTGCTGTCCACGACCGCGGCAGCGAGGCGCTCGTGTTTTTCGTCCGCGGTGGCGGGCGGGGTGGCCCGAGCGGTCTCATCCACCTTGGCCTTCCCGGCCTCGGCGACAGCAGCCTCTTCGTCCTTGCCGCCGCCACAAGCCGTCACGAGCGCACCGGCCAGCAGAGCGGCAGCGGCAGTGAGGGCGAAACGTCGGAAACCGGTGGCCCGGACATCGTCATTCAACGTCTTGCGCATGCCAACCTCTGGATTCCTGGGGCTGCGTCAGCCCGTGACCGATACATTGAAACACGTGTTGCCACGCCGTTCCGCTGCCGAGTATGTCGGATCAAGGTGGCTCCACTCGTAGACCTCGATCACGTATTCGCCTGCCTCGAGCGTGCGCGTGAGCGATTCGTCGCCGTTCGTCGTGGATTCTGCGATGTCCAGGAAGCCGTTGTTGTACAACACGATATCCGGATCGGGCTGCGGGGCAAATGGCGCAGTCGACCCCGTCGACGTGTACTGCGCCCGGACTGTGACCGCACGCGCAGCTGCGATCGAGAATCGCAGAAATAGCCGGTTGCCGATCTTGTTGTACGTCCCAACGACAGTCGTGCCACAGACGGACTGCACCCCGCCATTCAGCGAGATTGGCGCGTAGAACGGCAGGGTCTGCTGCACCAAACCGTCGTTCGTCTCGTTTGTGCCCCACTCGTCGGTCACGTGAATGCTCTGCGAGGTGACGAGTGCGTCGATCGCCGTGACCGGTGCACCCGCCTGCCCCTTCAGGTCGGTGACGAACGGGTAGACGCTGGTCAGCGCCGGACCCGTACGGAGCCGGCCCGTGAGCGCCTCATACATCGGCTTGTAGCCGAGCGCGACCGTATCCACGCCGTCGGTCGCAGCGTCATACAGGTCCCAGGTGACGGACTGAATCGAGGCTTCGTTGTACCATCCCGCCGGCGACATCGCGTTGCTCTCCATGCTGAAGGAGAAGCG
>JAABQQ010000234.1 GCA_011391405.1 Gammaproteobacteria bacterium | reverse complement strand
CGAACGACACAATCGCGGCGATTGCCACGGCACCGGGGCGCGGCGGGATCGGCATCGTTCGCGTCTCGGGTCCGCAGACCCCGGACATTGCACGTACCCTGCTCGGCACCACGATCGAACCGCGACGTGCCGAATTGCGCGCGTTTCTCGACGCTGCAGGCTCACCCATCGACACGGGCCTGGCCCTCTTCTTTGCCGGCCCGCATTCGTTCACCGGCGAAGACGTGCTCGAGCTGCATGGGCACGGCGGTCCCGTGGTCATGGAGCTGCTGTTGCAGCGCGTGCTGGCTCTCGGTGCGCGCGCGGCCGCTGCGGGTGAGTTCACGCAACGCGCTTACCTCAACGACAAGCTCGATCTCGCGCAGGCTGAAGCGATCGCCGACCTGATCGACAGTGGCTCTGCGCAGGCGGCGCGCGCGGCGTTGCGCTCACTGCAGGGCGAGTTCTCCGCTCGCGTGCACGAACTCGCCGAGGCCGTGCTGCTGCTGCGGCTCTGGATCGAGGCGGCCATCGATTTTCCCGAGGAAGAAATTGATTTCCTTGCGGATCGCGCTCTCGGTGAGCGCATGCGGGACGTGCGGCAACGATTCGCCGCGCTGGCTGAAACGGCACGTCAAGGCGCATTGCTGCGTGACGGCCTGACGGTCGTCATCGCGGGCCGGCCGAATGCCGGCAAGTCCAGCCTGTTGAATCGCCTCGCTGGTTACGACGCCGCCATCGTCACCGCGATGCCAGGCACGACGCGAGACGTACTGCGTGAACGCATCGCGATCGATGGCCTGCCGCTGCACATCCTGGACACCGCAGGACTGCGCGAATCCCCGGACGACGTTGAAGCCGAGGGCATTCGGCGGGCCCGTCACGAGATTTCACGCGCAGACCGCGTGCTGTTTGTGGTCGACGCTGCCGATCCCCAGGCGATCGCCGCGATCGAAGACGACCTGCAGCACGTGCCGGCGAAGATTCCGCTGACGCTCGTGTTCAACAAGATCGATCGCAGCGGCGATGCGGTGAAGGTTGAGGCGGGGCAGGGCGGCACGCCGCGTGTCTACCTGAGCGCGGGTACGGGTGCGGGTCTCGACGGTTTGCGCCAGCACCTCAAGGACTGCATCGGTTTTCATCCTGCACCGGAAGGCGCGCTTTCCGCACGCACGCGGCACATCGACGCGTTGCGGCGCGCACGAGAGCACGTCGAGACCGCGCATGAATTGTTGACGACACGCCATGCAGGCGAACTCGTCGCGCAGGAACTGCGTGACGCACATCAGGCACTGGGCGAGATCACCGGTGAAGTGTCGAGCGACGACCTGCTCGAGCGGATCTTTTCCAGTTTCTGTATTGGGAAATAGGGATGGCCCGATCAGTCGATTGAGGTGCACGACCCATCGATGCGCGCGACTTTCGTTTCGAGCGGTGATCCGTCGGCGATTTCAATGAAGCTCTCTGAACCGCCCCAGTTCTGGGGAAAGAGAGCAAGGCAGCGCTTTCCTGCCGCGCGAGCGGAGGGGTAAAGGATGCCGTGCAGTCCGGCAGCGGCCGCGATACGTCCGAAGACCTGGGAATTTGAAGGCAAGTCGAACTGCATCGGTGCCTTCAACCAGTCCGGGTCCGCCAATTGCGCCATCAACGTCTCCGTCGACCGGATCAGTCCTGGAGGCTTGCCGCCGAATTTTCGCGCCGTCTGCATTGCGCCGAACGGAATGTGAAATTTTTGGATGATCCTGACAAACGGCGCGAGTGCTGCAGGCTTGCTTGCGTCGAGAATCAGTTCCACGCGGCCCCTCAGCGCAACGTGTGTAAACGAAGACGGTGACCGCAGGGCGAGATCGGCCGCGCTGAGTTCAGAAATGGCGTCAGTCGGAATACTGCCGAATTTTTCAGCGAAAGCCGTCGCATAGTTCTGACCAACGTACAGTGCCGGGAATGGCGTAAAGGAGGCTGGGTTCAGACCGGCGCCAATATTGAATCGACCACCGTCCTCAGTGAGGCTACCTCGCACCGACAATGGTGTCAGCGAATAGCGGTAGTCGACAATGCGCGACCAACCTTCGAAGGCAAACGGGCCGTCCGCGCCTGCTTGGATGGCTGCGGCAAGCGCGGTCGGTTCGCGCTGGCGTTGTTCTTCCAGCCCGAAGTGCAACGCGGAATGCAGATCGCGGAGGTTTCGCGCTGCGCGAAACCACGCCGCGAGGGACTGCTCGGAGAATTCATCCAGCGCTGTAAGGGGCGGCGCACCTACGCCGGGCTTGGTGCGCCCGACAGGCTTAGGCCGCGGAGGTCTGCGCCGCTTCATGGCGCTCACTGAGGCTGACGTCGATCTGGCCGGTGGTCACTGGGTCGATGCCGCTTTCCTGGAGTGCATTCACGACAAACCGACGCAGCTTCTCGTATCGGCCCAGACGAATCATGTCGCGGGGCGACATTCCACCCAGAAGTGGATTCGGTGTCTGGAACCAGAGTGTCGTCTTGTGGCCGTTTCCTTCGAAGAACTGTGCTACGAGGCCACAGATCACCGCGATCTCTGACAGGCGCTCCAGCACTTCTTTCGGAATCTTGCGGTCGTAACGAACAGACTTGACCGAGACGCCGGCGACTTTCGCGACGTCGCTACGGTCCAGATCGAGGAAACGAGCAACCTTGTCGGCGCGCAGGGCGTTTTCGGGCCAGAAGCCCAGAAAATCCTGCTCAGGGATAGTCCGAAACAGGGCGGGTCGCTGCGGCATGGCGGAGACCTCCGGAGAACGGTCTTGGATCATAGCTGACCGACATCTCACTGACCACCAGCAAACCAGTTAAGAGCCAATATTTAACCAACCGAGGGGGCGGGCTCACCGAGTAGCGATCCCGACAATACGCTTGCTTACGTCAGGTCTATTGATGACTTTCCTGTTCGCCCGATCAAGGCCCTTTAGACGGATACGGGCACCGTGGGATTTGGCGATGACAAGCTGTATGTCGTTCAGACAACGCAAAAGATAATCGAGTGTTGCATGCTCATGACCACCGACCTCGGCGACCTGGTCCTCGACCAGACCTGCGGCACGTCTTACGCGGCCGTCCGGCTCGCCAAACAGCGGTGTAAAAATTTCAATTAACGGAGGAGCACGGAAAGTTCAGGTCGCAATCGTAAGGCATGCCGGAAAAAGAGGCGTTTCAGCTGAAACGTCAACTCCTCCTAAACAATCCTCTGCCGAAATTGTGACTCTGCCCTCGGGCGACCAAGTGCCACGCGACGACGCCATGCCGGATAGCCAGACGCTCCGACCGAAGCTCTATCACCCCCACCGCGATGACTCCGTCTCGCAAGAATTGAATCGACGCGGAGCCGAGCCCTACGAGCCGTAAAAAGCTACTGAACATGCGCAACTGCGTTTGCAGCCTCACAAGGCGAACTGACTCTCATCCGGGTGCCTCAAGTTCGGCCGCCAGTTCCTCGACATACTCGCGATAGCTGAACACGCGGCCACGCTTCCGGTTCGTGACTTCATGCACGACACCGATGCGCTCCAGGTGCGCCAATGACTTGTTGACCGTGGCCGGTGTGAGCCGCGTGGCCTTGACCAGCGCGGCGGACGTTGCAATGGGTTGGCGTTGCAACGCCTGGTGCACTGCGAGCGCCGACGCCGCCGCGCGCCCAAGGTCGGTGATGCGGTCGCGATCTGCATTGACCAGCGCGAGCAACGCATTCGCCGTTGCTACGGCCTGTGCCGCGCTCGTCTCGATGCCCTCGGCGAAGAAGTCGAGCCAGCGTTCCCAGTCCCCGCGCAGGCGCACCTCGTTGAGCAACTCGTAGTACAGCGCGCGATGCGTCTTGAAGTAGAGGCTCGGGTACAGCATCGGCTCGCGCAGCACGCCGTCGGCCACCAGCTGCAGCACGATCAGGAGCCGCCCGATGCGCCCGTTGCCGTCGAGAAACGGATGGATGGTCTCGAACTGGACATGGACGAGCGCCGCCTTGATCAGCGGCGGCACGGGCTCGGGGTCGTCGTTGAGGAAGCGCTCGAGCGACGCCAGGCAATCCGGCACCACATCGGCCGGTGGCGGGACGAAGGCCGCGTTACCGGGCCGGGTGCCGCCGATCCAGACCTGCGAGCGGCGCACCTCCCCAGGTGTCTTGCCGCCACCGGGGTGGTTCATCAGCGCCTCGTGCATCTCGGTGAGCAGGCGCATGCATATTGGCAAACCGCCCCGCATCTTCTCGAGGCCGCGTTCGAGCGCGGCCACGCAGCGGCTCACTTCGCGCGCATCCTCGACTGGCACGCCGGGCTGTTCGTCGATCTCATACAGCAACAGGTCCGCGAGCGAGGACTGCGTGCCCTCGATCTGCGAGGACAGCACCGCCTCCTTGCGCACGAAGCTGTAGAGCAGCAGCGCCGCGTTCGGCAACAGCGCCGTGACCGCGTCCAGGCGCCCGAGTGCCACCAGCGCCGCATCGAAGTGACGTCGTAACTGGGCCGACCAAACAAGCGGCGGCACCGGCGGCAAGGGCGCCGGCACGAAGGCCTGGAACGGCTCGCCGGCTGTCGTGACGGTGACGTAGCGGCCGGGAGCGGGGCGGTGCATGGGAGGGGGAACCTATAATAAGGGCTGACGTTATTTTAGGTTCGTTTACCAAAGTAAATCAATGACGAAAGCTGTTTCAGGTTATGCAAGGTGCAACCCTGGCGCGTTGGCAACACGGCTCAAATCACGGATTGGCTTAAGATTGCCGACCCGGCAATGGATTGACGCCGGGGTAGAGGGGCAGCCATGCGACAGCTTTCCGGTGCAGATTCGATGTTCCTGCAGTTCGAGCGCGGGAACAATTTCATGCACGTCGCCTCACTGGCGATCTATGACCCGTCGACCGCGCCGGGCGGTGGTGTGCGGTTCAAGGACGTGTTGCAACATTTTGCGACGCGGATTGCGCAGTTTCCGCAATTCCGCCGCCGACTGGTCTCGTTACCACTCTCGCTCGACCGCCCGTACTGGGTCGAGTCCGACAGCATCGACGTCGAATTCCACGTGCGTCACATTGCCGTGCCGCACCCGGGCGACTGGCGGCAGCTCTGTATCCAGGTGGCGCGCCTGCACTCGCGACCGCTCGACCGCAGCAAGCCGTTGTGGGAGGCCTACGTCATCGAAGGCCTGCACAACGTGCCCGGCGTGCCGCCCGGCAGCTTCGCCTTGTACACGAAGATGCATCACTCGATCGTCGACGGCGAGTCGGGCACCGAAATCATGCGGGCGCTGCATTCGCTGACGCCGGAATCGATCGATTTCGACGCCGAAGAAAGAAGCGCAAGCGGGATCTACCATGCCGATCGCGAACCGACACTGGTCGAGCTGTACTCACGTGCACTGGCGCACAACGTGCAGAAGCTGCCGGGCATCGCACGCTTCTCGCTCGGCACTGCGCGCAAGGTCGCTACGCTCGGTGCCGATGCGCTGACCAAGTTCAACAACCTTGGCGAGCGTGGCTTCGTTGCCAACGTGCGCTCGCTGCTGACGGGCGACCTGAGCACGTTGTTGCCGCGCATGCCGCCGCAAACCCGGTTCAGTCGCGACGTCTCCGCACACCGCGTGTTCGAAGCCATCTCGCTGCCCCTCGTCGATTTCCGTGCAATCCGTCAGCAGGTGCCGAAAGCAACCATTAACGACCAGTTCCTCTGCATTGTCGGCGGCGCGCTGCACGCCTACCTGTCGGCGAAAAAGGAACTGCCTGATACGTCGATGGTCGCCATGGTGCCGATGACGCTGCGCGGCCAGGAAAAGGGCGCCGATGTGGGTAACCAGGTCGGCTTCACGCTGATGCCCGTGCACTCCGAGATCGAGGATCCGCTCGAACGCCTGCGCACGATCTGCGACGCGGCCGAGACCGCCAAGCGCGTAACGGACGCCATCGGCAAGGAACTGGCGCGCGACCTGCTCGAGACGTTGCCGAGCATCGTGGCGGATCCGCTGCTGCGCAACGTGCAGGTGCCGCGCATCGGCCTCATCGTCTCCAACGTGCGCGGGCCGGACGTGCCGCTGTACATGGCGGGCGCGCGGTTGGTGAACTACGCTCCGATCAGCATCTCGCTCGACGGCATGGGTCTCAACGTCACCGCGTTCAGCTATGCCGGCCACATGTGGATCTGCGCGGTGTCGTGTCGCGAGATGCTGCCGGATCCGTCGTTCTTCGCCGACTGCCTGCGTGTGGCGTTCGAGCAGATGAAGGAAGCCGCAGCGCGAGAAGCGGCCTTCACCGTCGCCGACATGGCAGCGATCGCCCCGCTCGAGGGCGACAGGACCATCGAAGGCAAAGTGGCGCGCAAACCGGCCCGTCGCCGCGTGCAGGCGAAAGCCGCGCCGCGCGCCGTCAAAGCCAAGGCTGCTGGTAAAAAACGTCGCACCCGCAAGGTCGCGGCGCCCAAAAGACCGGCCTGACTGCGATGCGCACCTGCGACCGGATGCCCGCCGAAATACAGCGGGCACTCACGGACATCTTCGGCGACCCGGTCGACGACGTCGTGCTGCGCGAGCATTCCTGGTTCGCGAAGCTGCACCGGCACGCCACGGCGACGACTCGCCACAACACGATCTACCTGCGGGGTTCGGTCGATGACTTTTTCGGCAACCCCGAACTGCTGCTGCACGAATATTTCCACGTGCTGCGACAGTGGAACCGCGGGCGCATGAACGTTTTCGACTACCTGCTCGAGTGGCATCGGCACGGTTACTGGCAGAACCGTTACGAGCGGCAGGCCCGCCGTTTTGTGACGTTGCGGCTCGCTGCGTTCCGGGTAGCGATGGCGCGGCCGGCGGCGGTCGCTTAAGGTAGCCCGATGACGCGCTGCGCCGGGCATTTCGACGTGATCGTGGTGGGTGGCGGCCATGCCGGCACCGAGGCCGCGCTCGCCTCGGCGCGACGCGGTGCACGCACTCTGCTCGTTACGCAGAGCATCGAGGCCCTGGGGCAGATGAGCTGCAATCCGGCGATCGGAGGCATCGGCAAGGGGCACCTCGTCCGCGAAATCGATGCGCTGGGCGGGGCGATGGCACGCGCGATCGACCGTGCCGGCATCCAGTTCCGCACGCTCAATGCCAGCAAAGGCCCGGCCGTTCGTGCGACGCGAGCGCAGGCCGATCGGACGCTCTATAAGAAAGCGATCCGCTCGCTCGTCGAGAACCAGCCGAACCTGTCGCTGTTCCAGGCCGAAGTCGCCGACCTCCGCATCGAACATGGCCGCGTTGCCGGCATCGTCACCGCGGTGGGCCTCGAGTTCGCTGCTCGTGCGGTCGTCCTTACGGTAGGCACGTTCCTGGGCGGCAAGATCCATGTCGGTCTCGAACAGTCACCGGGAGGACGAGCGGGCGATCCGCCGTCGAACCGACTCGCGGCCAGGCTGCGTGCATTGCCGTTGCGCGTCGGCCGTCTCAAGACCGGCACGCCGCCGCGCATCGACGGCCGTTCGATCGACTACACCGGACTGCTGGCGCAGGCTGGCGATGAACCGGTGCCCGTTTTCTCGTTCCTCGGTCGTCGCGACCAACACCCGCGCCAGGTCTGCTGTCACATCACGGCCACGAACGAGCGTACGCACGAGCTGATCCGTTCAGGCACCGACCGTTCGCCGATGTTTACCGGCGTCATCGAAGGCGTCGGCCCGCGGTATTGCCCCTCGGTCGAAGACAAAGTCGTCCGCTTCGCCGATAAACCTTCGCACCAGGTCTTCATCGAGCCGGAAGGCCTCGACACGCACGAGATTTACCCGAACGGCATTTCGACCAGCTTGCCGTTCGACGTGCAACAGGCGTTCGTGCGCAGCATCAAGGGCTTCGAACGCGCGCACATCACGCGGCCGGGCTACGCGATCGAATACGACTTCTTCGATCCGCGCGACCTGCACCCGACGCTCGAGACGAAACACGTGCCGGGCCTGTATTTCGCGGGCCAGATCAACGGCACCACGGGCTACGAAGAAGCCGCCGCGCAAGGCCTGCTCGCCGGCATCAACGCGAGCCTGCAGGTGCAGGAGCGCGAACCGTGGTTCCCGACCCGCGGCGACGCCTACATCGGCGTGATGGTCGACGACCTCATCACGCGCGGAGCGCCCGAGCCGTACCGCATGTTCACCAGCCGCGCGGAGTACCGCCTCACGCTGCGCGAAGACAACGCCGACCTGCGACTCACGCCCGCTGGCCGCGAACTCGGTCTGGTCGACGACGAGCGCTGGAGCTTCTTCGAGCACAAGCGCGTTGCCGTGGCCGCCGAGCTCGAACGGCTGCACGCGACCTGGGTCCGGCCGGGCACGCCCGCCGCCCTCCAGCTCGAACCGGCTTTCGGCGCGCCGCTGTCGCGTGAGCAGCGCGCGTTCGAAGTGTTGCGTCGACCCGAAGTGCCGTACGAGGCACTCGACGCCGCGCTTGGAGGCGGCATCGACGACTGGCGCGACGATGAAAGACTCGCGGTGCAGGTGCCACTGCAGGTCGACGTGCAGGCGAAATACTCCGGTTACATCGACCGCCAGCATGACGAGATCGAACGCCAGCGGCGCAGCGAAGAAACCCGGCTGCCGGAATCGCTCGACTACGCGCAGGTGCGCGGCCTCTCGAACGAGGTGCGGCAGAAACTTGCGCAGCAGCGGCCAACGACGCTCGGTCAGGCGGCACGCATTCCAGGGCTCACGCCCGCGGCGATCTCGATCCTGCTGATTCACCTGAAGCGGCGGCACGAAACGCCCGTACCCACGCGAGCCGGCGCTGCCGGGTAAGATCGGGCGCAGTTTTAGCGTCCGAGGTTTGCATCCCATGCCGCAGTCCTGCCTCCGATCGAGCTGTCGAGCCGTGCCCGCGGCGAGCGCATGGGTCATCGGCCTGTGCGCCACGATGCTCGTGCTCGTGGGATGCGGCGGCGGCAACGACGGCGCGGACAAGGCCGGCAACGCGGCGAAGACCGGGAGCACGGTTCCCTCCGACTTCAATCCCACCGTCTTGCGGCGAGGCAATGGCCCCGAACCGGACACGCTCGATCCGCAACTCGCGCGGACCGATGGCGCGTTCAACATCCTGCGCGACGTGTTCGAGGGCCTGACCGCGATCGGTACCGATGGCTCGCCCGTGCCTGCCGCCGCTGAAAGCTGGACAGTGACCGCGGATGGCCTCGAATACCGCTTCACTCTGCGTGACGGGTTGCGCTGGTCGAACGGCGACGTGCTCGTGGCCGCTGATTTTGTCGCCGGCATGCGCCGCCTCGTCGATCCGAGGACGGCCTCGCCCTACGCGCAATTCATCGATCCGGTGCTGAACGCCGGGGCCATCACGCGTGGTGAAAAGAAGCCCGAGGAGCTCGGCGTCACCGCTCCCGACGACCGCACCGTGCTGATCCGGCTCGCGACCCCCGCGCCGTACCTGCTTGGCTTGCTGTCGCAGCCGGGGACATTCCCCGTTCATGGTCCTTCATTGGCTGCGCACGGAGCGGAGTACGCGCGACCCGGCAAGCTCGTGTCGAACGGCGCCTTCGTGCTGGCGGACTGGGTCCTTGGCTCGCATGTCGTCCTGCGCCGGAACCCCAGTTACAGGAACAACGCAGCGACGAAGCTCGAGGCAGTCCACTTCGTACACATCGCAGACGCGGGCACTGAACTGCGGCAGTACCGCGCGGGGCAACTCGACGTCACGTACGTCGTGCCGGCGCCGCAGTTCCAATGGATCAAGCAGAACCTGCCGGGCGAGCTGCACGTCGCGCCACAGCTCAGCGTCTATTACTACGGGTTCAACCTGACGCGGCCGCCGTTCAAGGACAACCCGAAGTTGCGCCGCGCCCTGTCGATGGCGATCGACCGCGACAAGCTGACCTCTGCGGTGACGGGCGTGGGAGAAGCGCCCGCCTACGGCTGGGTGCCGCCTGGGGTCTGGAACTACACGCCGCAACAGTTCGACTACGCGGGCACGCCGTACGCCGAACGGCTGGCCGAGGCCCGCCGCCTTTATGCGCAGGCTGGATACTCCGCCGCCAGGCCGCTGCAGCTGGAGCTGCGCTATAACTCGGGTGACCAGCACAACCGGTTGGCCGTTGCCGTCGCGGCCATGTGGAAGGAAGCGCTTGGCGTCGAAACGACCCTCTATGCGGAGGAATTCCGCGCCTTGCTGCAGAGCATCCAGGCCCGCAAGGACACGCAGGTGTTCCGGTCGAGCTGGGTCGGCGATTTCAATGACGCCTACACCTTCGCCCAGCTGCTGCAGACCGATTTCGGCATCAACCTGAGCGGGTACTCGAACCCCCGGTACGACGCCCTGTTGGCCGACGCGGTCAAGCAGGCCGACCCGGCGCGCCGCCGGGCGCTGCTCGAAGACGCCGAGCGGGTGATGCTGGCCGACCATCCCTTGCTGCCGCTGTACTTCTACGTGAACAAGCATCTCGTGAAGCCGTGGGTTCGGGGCTGGACCGACAACGTCATGAACGTCGTCTACAGCAAGGACCTGCAGCTCGAGCCGCCGGCTCCCTGAGGATCGCGTCACAGATTGCTCATGCCGGACCCTTCCGGAGTTGAGCCCGGCACCCTCGGCTTGCGACGATTCCGGCACTGGAACAGTAGCCGCAGAACACCCATGACCTGGTTCATCGTCTTCGCCCTTTCCGCGTTCGGTCTCTGGTACTGGCGGCACTACGCAGTGCAACAGCGCGACCTTGAAAGCGCCTCGTCGCCGCAGCGCAAGGGCGAGCTATTCATCGGCCAGGTCGTGACGGTGCCGAAGGGCATCGAGAACGGTCTGGGTCGCGTGCAACTGGGTCCGCAGAGGTGGTCGCTGCGAGGGCCGGACGTGCCGGCCGGCGCGCAGGTTCGCATCACGGGTGTCGACGGCCGCGTGCTGATCGTCGACCGGATGCCGAGCCGCTGATAAATTTAAAACTTAACAATAGTTTCAGATTTTGACAGCCAGACGAACTTTTGCATCGAAATACTGAATGGTTGAGCAAGCCACTCAGGGCCCCAGCAGCTCGAACTGCGCGCTCACGCTGGCCGTGAATTTCATCTCGGACGACTGGTAACTCTGCTCAACCGCATCGGCCATCGGGGCCGCGGCAACCAACTTTGCCCGCTCCAGATACATGGGCACCGGCATCGTTCCCGTGGTGCTCAGGCTCTGCACCGGACCCAGTTTTGTGCCCGCTGCGCGGGCCAGGGCATCCGCGTTCAGACGGGCGTCGTCGACCGCTTGCGTCAGTGCCGCGCGTTCCAGTTCCTTGCGCCGCGACGAGTCGAGCCGCGCACCGCCGACCTGGTTCACGCCGGCCGAGACCGACTTCTCCAGCAGCGTTCCGAGGCGGTCGAGGTCATGCAGTTCCACGTCGACTTGCCGGCTGACGACATACCCGAGCAGGACCTGGCTGGATGACTTCTCGTCCCAGCGATAATCGGGCTGCACCTGCAGCCGCGTCGAGTCCACGAACTTCGGTTCGATCTTCAACTCGCGGGTCAAGGCCAGGAGCCGCTCGACCGTCGCATTGACCTCCGCCCGGGCCGCCGCCAGCGTGGGCCTGCGTGCCTCCACCCCGAGCGTCACGTAAGCCATGTCGGGCTGGGCCTTCACCTCGCCCGAGCCGGTCACGCTGACCAGCCTCAGCGGGGCCTCGGCTGCTGTCGCGACGCCTGCGGACGCCAGCATCGACGTGACCAGGAGGACAGCGATCCAAGGGGTCCGAACCAGCTGAGACATTGCAGGAATCCTTGCGGGGAGTTCGAAAGGCGCAGTCTATGCCAGCGGCGACCGGGGACGGGGCTGGGCCGCCATTCGACTCGACAGATCAATTTTATTAACATGCCCGACCCTTCAGCCGACCCCGGGGCTGCCTCCCGGCCGCCGCAGTCCGAACGATGATTCCGCAGGAGTGTTCCATGATCCCGAGATCGGCCTGGCTCGCACTGAGCCTGACCTTTGCGTTGCTCGCCCCGGGCTTCTCGCAGGCCGCTGACGCCGTCCGCGGCGGCAAGCTGGCCTACACGTGTCACGGCTGCCACGGTATCCCGGACTACAGGAACGCGTATCCGATCTACCACGTGCCGAAGCTGGGTGGCCAGCACACCGCGTACATGGTTGCCGCGCTCAAGGAGTACAAGTCCGGCGATCGCGCGCATCCGACGATGTACGCGCAGGCGACGACGCTCGCCGACGCGGACCTGGCCGATATTGCTGCGTATCTCTCGGGCACCGAGCTCAAGCCGACGGGTCGCGCGGTCGGCACGGCGCCTAAGGCCAGCCAGACGTGCGTCGCGTGCCACGGCAACGACGGCGTGGGCATCCTGCCCGAGTATCCGAACCTCGCCGGCCAGCACCAGGACTACCTCGAGTACTCGCTGCGCTCTTACAAGAGCGGCGTGCGCAAGAACGCGATCATGGCCGGCATGGCTGCCGCGCTGACGGAAAAGGATATCCAGGAACTGGCGCAGTTCTACTCGTCGCAGCGTCCCGGCCTGTGTGCCACGGACGAAATCCGCGAGCTGGGCAAGTGCGAAGGGCAGTGATCCCTGCCCCTCGTCCTATGGCATGACCTCATGCCAGGAAGGCTGCGTTGCCCAGCCGATGGGCGATGGCCTTTACCTGATCGATACGGGATACGTGCGACCGGGACTGGCGGCCAGCCACCTGGTGGTGGACCAGGGACGCGCCGCTTTCATTGACACGGGTCCCGGTCCGGCCGCGCCCAGGCTGCTGGCGGCACTGGACGAGCTCGGCGTCGCGCGCGAGCAGGTCGACTACCTGTTCCTGACGCACGTCCACCTCGACCACGCGGGCGGCGCGGGTCAGATGATGCAGGCGCTGCCCAACGCCCGGGCGGTGCTGCATCCGCGCGGTGCGCCGCACCTCGTCGATCCATCCAGGCTGATTGCCGGCACCATCGCCGTTTACGGCGAAGCGGTGTACCGCCAGCTGTACGGCGAGCTGCTGCCGATCCCGGCCGACCGCGTGCTGTTGATGGCAGACGGCATGCGACTGCAGCTCGGTGCACGCACGTTTGAATTCATCGATGCGCCGGGCCACGCCAGGCATCACCACTGCCCGATCGACCTCGACTATCGCGACGTCTATGCCGGCGACAATTTCGGCATCTGCTACCGCGAGTTCGACACGGCTGCCGGCCCGTTCATGTTGCCGACGACGACACCGGTGCATTTCGAGCCCGACGTGCTGCACCAGACGATCGACCGGTTGCTGTCCTATCGACCGCGCCGGATCGTGCAGACACACTTCGGCCCGGTCACCGATCTCGAACGCCTGGCGCACGACCTGCACGCGGACTTGAACGCACTCGTGGTCATGGCCAGGCGTCATGCGGCCGCACCCGATCGCGGGCGGCGCATCCAGCACGACATGTTCGAGCACTTCAACTTGCGGCTCGATGCGCACGGCTATGCCGGCAGCCCAGCGCGCCGCCATGAATTCATCGACGAAGACGTGAACCTCAATACCCAGGGCCTCGAAGTGTGGCTCAGTCGGCAATAAGCCCGTATTGCCGGCTATAAACTGCCACACCGCAGAGTCAGGGCAAGCACACCGATCACTGGCGCGGTAACAATGACGTTTGACATAAAACCCTTCGCGGCGTTTCGCATCCATCGGCAGGGCAGCCAGGTCTCCGCCCGGTTCGACGACATCGGGCTGTCGGACCTGACGGCGGGCGACGTGGTCGTTCGGGTGACGTACTCGGACATCAACTACAAGGACGCCCTGGCCGCGACGGGCACTGCGCCGATCCTGCGGAAGTATCCGTTGGTCGGCGGCATCGACCTGGCCGGCGAAGTCGTGTTTTCGTCTGATCGGCGCTACACGCCGGGGCAGCGGGTGCTCGTCACCGGTTGCGGTCTCAGTGAAACGCAGGACGGTGGTTACGCGGAGTACGCCCGCGTGCAGGGCGATTGGGTCATTCCGATCCCGCCCGGCATGACGGACGCGGATGCGATGAAGCTCGGCACCGCGGGATTTACCGCGGCGCTCGCGATTCATCGCATGGAGCAGAACGGGCAGCAGCCGGAGAGCGGCCCTGTCGTCATCACGGGTGCGACCGGCGGAGTCGGCAGCCTCGCCATCAACATGCTGGCAGGTCGTGGTTACGAAGTGGTCGCCGTGAGCGGCAAGCCCGAGGCGGACGCGTACCTGCACGAAATCGGCGCTGCGCAGATCCTGCGGCGCCAGTCGCTGGACCTCGGCTCAAGGCCGATGGAGGCCGCGCTGTGGGCCGGCGCCGTGGACAATGTCGGCGGTGAAGTGCTCACCTGGCTCACGCGCACGATGGGCTATGGCGGCAACATCGCCAGTGTCGGGCTGGCCGCCAGCCACGAACTGCACACCACGGTGATGCCGTTCATCCTGCGCGGCGTGAACCTGCTCGGGATCAATTCCGTGGCAACACCCCGCGAGCTGCGCCTCACGGTCTGGCATCGCCTGGCGACGGACCTGTGTCCGGCGAAACTCGACCGCATCGCCGGCAGGCACGTAACGTTCGAAGAACTGCCAGCGCAGTTCGATGACTACATCAAGGGCCGGGTCATCGGCCGCACCGTCGTAAGGATCGCAAAGAACCCATGACTACCCACATCGCTGCGATGAAATCGTTCGCCGCGGCCGCCAAGGACAAGCCGTTGGTGACTCCGGAGCGGCTGACGCACCTGCAGCGCCTGGAAGCCGAGAGCATCCAGATCATGCGCGAGGTGGTCGCCGAGTGCGACAAGCCGGTCATGCTGTATTCGATCGGCAAGGACAGCGCCGCGATGCTGCACGTCGCGCTCAAGGCGTTCTATCCAGGCACGCTGCCGTTTCCGCTGCTGCACGTCGACACGCTGTGGAAGTTCAAGGCGATGTACGAGCTGCGCGACCAGATCACGCAGAAGTACAACCTGCAGCTGATCGTGCACACCAACCCGGACGGCATCGCGCAAGGAATCAACCCGTTCACGCACGGCTCGGCCATCCACACCGACGTGATGAAGACGCAGGGGCTGAAGCAGGCGCTCGACATGCATGGCTTCAACGCCGCGTTCGGCGGCGCGCGCCGCGACGAGGAAAAAAGCCGCGCCAAGGAGCGCGTGTTTTCGTTCCGCAGCGCGCAGCACCGCTGGGATCCGAAGAACCAGCGACCAGAGCTCTGGTCGCTCTTCAACACACGCATGCACAGGAACGAAAGCCTGCGCGTGTTCCCGATGTCGAACTGGACCGAGCTCGACATCTGGCAGTACATCTACCTGCACGACATCCCGATCGTGCCGCTGTACTTCGCGGCCGTGCGGCCGGTGGTGGATCGCAACGGCACGCTGATCATGGTCGACGACGACCGTATGCCGCTGCACCCGGGTGAGAAGCCCATGCTGAAGAAGGTGCGTTTCCGTACGCTCGGCTGCTACCCGCTGACGGGTGCGATCGAGTCCAATGCCGACACGCTCACCGCAATCATCCAGGAGATGCTGCTCACCACGACGTCGGAACGACAGGGTCGCATGATCGACCACGACCAGTCGGCGTCGATGGAAAAGAAGAAGCAGGAGGGGTACTTCTAATGGCACACATCAGCGACCTGATCGCCAGCGACATCCACGCGTACCTGCACGCGCACGAGCACAAGAGCCTGCTGCGGTTCATCACCTGCGGCAGCGTCGACGACGGCAAGAGCACGCTGATCGGGCGCCTGCTCTACGACTCCAAGATGATTTTCGAGGATCAGCTCGCCGCGCTCGAAGCGGACTCGAAGAAAGTCGGAACGCAGGGCGGCGAACTTGATTTCGCCCTGCTGGTCGATGGCCTTGCCGCGGAACGCGAGCAGGGCATCACGATCGACGTGGCTTACCGGTTCTTCTCGACCGACAAGCGCAAGTTCATCGTCGCCGACACGCCGGGACACGAGCAGTACACGCGCAACATGGTCACCGGCGCCTCTGGCGCGGACCTCGCCGTGATCCTGATCGATGCGCGCAAGGGCGTCTTGACGCAGACCCGGCGACACAGCTACCTGGTGTCGCTGATCGGCATCCGCAAGGTCGTGCTGGCCATCAACAAGATGGACCTCGTCGGCTACAGCGAGCCCATCTTCAACAAGATCGTCGAGGACTACGCGGCGTTCGCCAGGCAGATCGGCATCGAGGAGTTCGTCGCGATCCCGGTGTCGGGCCTGCGCGGCGACAACATCAAGGATCCGAGCGAGCACACGGACTGGTACCACGGTCCGACGCTGATGGGTTACCTCGAGACCGTCGAAATCGAGGACAACGCGCAGCAGCGTCCGTTGCGCATGCCGGTGCAGTGGGTCAACCGCCCGAATCTCGATTTCCGTGGCTTCGCGGGCACGATCGCGAGCGGCATGGTGAGGCAGGGTGAGCGGGTTCGCGTGCTGCCTTCCGGCCGCGAAAGCACCGTCACGCGCATCGTCACCATGGACGGCGATCTCGATCACGCGATTGCCGGCCAGGCGATCACGTTGACGCTCGCCGACGAGATCGACATCAGTCGCGGCGACGTCATCGCCCGGCCGGACGACCTGCCGGGAGTCGCTGACCAGTTCGAGGCGGTCGTGGTGTGGATGTCCGACGAGCCGATGCTGCCTGGGCGCCCGTACTGGCTGAAGATCGGCACCAAGCAGGTCTCCGCGACGATCACGGAGCCGAAGTACAAGGTGAACGTCAACACGCTCGAGCACCTGGCGGCAAAGAAGCTCGAGTTGAACGAAATCGGCATCTGCAACGTATCGCTCGACCAGTCGATCGCGTTCGACCCGTACCAGCAGTGCCGCGAGACCGGCTCGTTCATCCTGATCGACCGGCTCACCAATGCCACGGTCGGCGCGGGCATGATTCACTTTGCGTTGCGCCGTTCGCAGAACATTCATTGGCAGGCGCTCGACGTGAACAAGAAGTCACGCGCGGCGTTGAAGGGCCAGCAGCCCGCGGTGTTGTGGCTGACCGGCCTGTCAGGCGCCGGCAAGTCGACCATCGCCAACCTGGTCGAGAAGCGCCTGCTCGCCCTCGGCAAGCACACCTACCTGCTCGACGGCGACAACGTCCGCCACGGCTTGAACCGTGACCTGGGCTTCACGGATACCGACCGGGTCGAGAACATCCGGCGTGTCGCCGAAGTCAGCAAGCTGATGGCCGATGCGGGACTGATCGTGATGGTGTCGTTCATCTCGCCATTCCGGGCCGAGCGTCGCATGGCGCGTGCGCTGTTCCAGGCGGGCGAGTTCCACGAGGTGCACGTCGATACGCCACTGGCGGTCGCCGAAGACCGCGACGTGAAGGGCCTGTACAAGAAGGCCCGTCGTGGCGAGCTCAAGAACTTCACCGGCATCGATTCGCCGTACGAAGCGCCGGAGAATCCCGAGATCTACGTCGACACGACGAAGAACACGTCCGAGCAGTCGGCCGAGGCGATCGTGGATTACCTGCAGGCAGCGGGGTTGCTCGGTCCGGCCAGCTAAGCGATCCGGTTCCTTTCCCCGCGCTTGGAAAGGCAGGCACGCATTGACGTCACAAGCGGTTGCTCCGGGGTCTTTCCCCGAGCTTGGAAAGGCAGACACGCGCTCGGGGAAAGACCCCGGAGCAACCGCTTGCGCGACTGCGCCTGTGCCGCTCAGGCGGAAAAGACCGCACGGCGCATGCAACGTCGATTTCGCACCTTGGTCCGCAACTCCCTCCTGCCTGGGCGGGCGAGGCCTGCCACAGGCCGGGTGAGGGTCTGTGCGTCCGACCCGGCATCTCCTGTCGCGATCGGAAAAGCTGACACGCGATAGTTGCAGGCGGCCGATCCGGTACCTTGCCCCGAGCGCGTGTCTGCCTTTCCAAGCTCGGGGCAAGCTACCGGATCGGCCGCCTGCTACGGCGCAAGTGACGTCGACAGGCGAAGACAAAGAAATTGCTGCGAGTATCGGGCGCCGGTAGTCTTGCTGCACGTCAGGGGGGATCCTTGCAATGCACGTCATCGGCGCAGGCGTTGGGCGCACCGGCACCTATTCTCTAAAGCTTGCCGTCAATCAGCTCGGCCTCGGGCCCTGTCACCACATGGAGGCCGTGCTCCACGGCATCTCTGTCCAGGTGCCGCTCTGGAACGACGCCTTGAGTGGGCAACCAGACTGGCAAGTGGTCTACAGCGGATTCGAAAGCGCCGTCGACTGGCCCACCGCCTGCTTCTTTCGCGAATTGGGCGCGGCCTATCCGCTGGCCAGATTCGTGCTGACCACTCGTGATCCGGAAAAATGGGCCGACAGTTTTGCGGCGACTATCTACAAGTTGATTGGCGACAGAGACCAGGCTCCACCCGACAAGAAAGCGTGGCTGGAAATGGCAGCTGGGGTCATCGCCAGGACAGGCTTTCCACCAGGCATGAACCAGGAAGAACTGGCCAGGGCCTACGTTGCACACAATGAAGCGGTCAAGGCAGCGATCCCGGCCAGCCGGCTGCTGGTGTATCAGGTAAAAGACGGGTGGGGTCCGCTCTGCCAGTTCTTCGGCATGCCGGTACCGGCTGAACCGTTTCCGCGCACCAATCACCGCGCAGAATTCTGGGACCGCGTCACCGGCAAGATTTGACGCTGGCCGTCGATCCTGGCGAACCCGCGTGGCGTGCCCGGCCGGCGCCCATTTTCATCTGCCATAGTGACACTTTAGTATCACTTTATGCGTACGGAACTTGTAACAACCCTCAAGCGCCAAGCCACGGAACTGCTGTCGGAGCTTGAGCGCGACCGCCAACCGATCCTGATCACGCAGCACGGGGTGCCGAGTGCGTATCTTGTCGATGTCGCGACATTTGAGTCCTTGCAGCGTCGGATGAGCCTGCTGGAAGGTATCGCTCGTGGGGAGCGAGCCATTGAAGAGGGCCGTACCGTCTCCCATGCCGAGGCAAAGCGGCGCATGCGACGATGGCTGAAATAATCTGGACTGAACCAGCCCTGAGCGACCTCGATGCGATCGCAGACTACGTTGCGCTGGAAAATCCGGATGCGGCGCGCGCCCTGGTCCAGCGCGTATTTCACCCTGTAGATCAGCTCATCGACCAACCTCGAAGCGGATCAAAGCCGCCAGAACTTCGAGGATGGAGACACCGGCAATGAATCTTCATTCTTTACGTGATGAGAGCTGAACGCCTCCTGCGACCGGAGTTGCTGCGATCCCGTGCTGAGGACGAGATCTAACGTAACTGCCCGCGCAACGTCGGGTTCGAGCGAGATGGCGGTCTCGAAGTCGGTTGCGGGCGGGTAGGTGACGAGTTGTCGTGCGAAGGTTCGCGTCAGCCACAGCGAGCCTGTGACGTACCCGCTCACGGTCGCGAGATGATCGACATCCGAGTTGCCGACCACTTTCAGCGTTCCGCCGCGAACGGCCGTGCCTGATTCGTCACCGTCGCTGGGCTGCGATACCTGCACGTCGCCACAGCCAGTGCAGAGTGTTGCGCCAGTGCAGAGTGTTGCGGCAGCCAGCAGCACGACGAGGCCACGTTCGAGTCGACCGCGCAAGGGCTCGAGCGCGCCAAGGCCGATCGGGAAAACCATCACGTCGCGCGGATCACTGGAAACGTGCCACCGCAGCGCAAGTTGCTAAATTCGGCCGCACACGCAATCAGTAGTCCCCTGCTGCGCGGCGCATACCCCGCGTGTCCGTCCCTGGTGGGTCGTTCTTGTGCTTCTGCTTATACGCGAATTCATGGCAAGCACATTCTTCCATACGACGGCACGGCCCGGTCCGGTCTTGCGTGGGTGTAATCGAACGATTACAATTGCACCGTGTACGTCATCAAGACCCTGCCCGAGTTCGATGCTTGGCTGAAAGGTCTGAGTGACAAGACGGCACAGCGTCGGCTGGTTGCGCGGCTCCGTAAGGCCTCGCTCGGCAACCTGGGCGACGTGAAGCCCGTCGGCAAGGGTGTCGTCGAAATGCGGGAGCACTTCGGTCCCGGCTGGCGCATGTACTTCACCTTGCGTGGTACTCAACTGGTCGTGATGCTCGGCGGTGGAGCGAAGTCATCGCAGCGGACGGACATCATTGCGGCGCAGCGACGTGCTGCGGTGCTTGAGGAGGAATGATCATGAAACGCAAGAAGGTCAAGGCCAGCGATCTGCCGGAATTCGATCCGGCCGAGTATCTGGACAGTGATGAGGCGGTAGCCGAATACCTCACGGCCGTGCTGGCCGAAAACGATCCAGCTCTGCTGGCGGCAGCGCTCGGAGACATTGCACGCGCGAGGGGCATGAGCGATATCGCGAAGTCGACGGGACTCGCGCGTGAGGCGCTTTATAAGGCGCTACGACCGGGCGCTCAGCCGCGGTTCGACACGGTGTCGCGGGTCTGCGCTGCCCTCGGCGTGAGGCTCGTCGCTGAACCGGTGTCCTGAGTCGATCCGGATCGTCAGGCTGTCACGCGTGAATCACGCGCGACGTGCACGCCTCGTGGCAACTTTGCGTCGCGGCTTCGACGGCGCTGGTATTGCATCAGCCGCTGCCAGCAGTTCGTTCCAGGATGCCTGCGTGCATTCGAGGAACACGCCGGGGTCCGGCAACATCGTCCGGCACGAAACCATCGATAACCACATCACGCCGTTGTAGGTGACGGCCGTGAAATTCAACCCGGCACCGTCCGCCGGTATGCTCACCGGATACATGCACATGGCCTTGGCGCCCGCGAGGTAAATGGGACGATCGGGCCCACGCACGTTCGAGACCGTGAGGTTGACGCTCCTGGCAATCTGCAGGAACAGGCCGCTCGCGGCGATTGGAGGCAGCACTTCGAACAGGGACTTGAGCAGGTCGAGACCGAGCTTTTCAGCCCGCGCCTTGCTGGCGATGGATTCCTCCCGCACGGCCAGCAGCCGTTCGATGGGATCGGCGACGTCCGAACGGACTTGAACCGGCACACCCGCCACCTCGTTGCCGCCCGCGGAAGCGTCGCTGCGCAACGAGATCGGCATCAGCCCCGACAACGATTCTTCCGGCAGCTCGCCCCTGGCCTCGAGATACTTGCGCACCGCGCCGCCCGCGACGGTGACGAATACGTCGTTGATCGTGGCTCCCGGCACCTTGCCGCGGATCCGGGCAATACGCGAAAGCGGCATACCGAACCCTTCGACCACGCGATGCTGCGAGACCGGACCGCTGAACCGCGTGGCGGGCGCGGGTGCCGGAATCAAGTCAGCGACCTTGTCCGAAACCGCCTTGAACCCGCCGCGCGATAGCTCCGGCCACTGGTCGCGGCCGGCAGCCAGCAAGCGCTTGCCGATCCTGGCCGAGACCTGCGCAATCCTGCCTGCCCTGGCGGGGACACTTTCGAGGCTGCGCGCCAGCAGTTCGATACTGGTCGGTTCCCGGTCCATATGAATCGTTGGCGGGCTCGACGGCCACCCGTCCGCAGCGGGCGTCGACGCATGCAACTCGCGCATCAGGTGGACGGCGGCCATGCCGTCCACGACGGCATGGTGGATCTTGAGGAACATGGCGAAGGCGCCCGGCGGGAGCTTCGGGATGTTGTCGAGGCCTTCGATCACATACGCTTCCCACAGCGGGTGCGCGCGATCGAGCGGCCGCGAGTGCAGGCGCGCAACCTGGATCATCAATTGCCGCCAGTCACCGGGCTTCGGCAATGCGATGTGCCGCAGGTGGTACTCGATGTCCGGTTCCTCGTCCGCCACCCAGTACGGGCGATCGAGGCCGAAGGGAACCTGCACGAGACGACGGCGGAACAGCGGGTGCAGGTGCATGCGCGCATCGAAGTGACGCACGATGTCCTTGAAGCGTACCTTGCCCCCGGGCGCGGTCGTCACGTCGTAGACCATCAGCGCGCCCACGTGGTTGTAGATGTTGCGCCGTTCGGCGAACAGCATGACGTTGTCGGTGCCGCTCAACTGTTGCATGGATTCCCCTGGAGTGCCCCGCTTTGCGAGGTGATGTTACGCGGCTCGACGTCGTTGGCGCGGCAGAAGTCCAGGTATCGGCTCACCGCGGTGCGCCAGTTCTCGATGCTGACGACGCGGTCGTCGGAATCGAGCAATTGCACGTCGCCGCCGATCAGCAGGAGCATGATCACGTCGTCCGTGCCGTCAGCAAGGATCTGCGGCGTGTTGCACGCGGATGCGCGCTCGATCACGAGACTGCCCGGCCCTGCGACCCACTCGTGCTCGCGGTATTTCCAGCGGCCCTGGACGGTGTAGATGGTCGTGGAGCCGGAGGTTCGATGTCGCGGCAGTTCGATGCCCGGTGGCGCGCGCAGCACCAGGATGACCTCGCCGCGCACGGGATCCGCAGACAACAGCTTGACGGACACGAGCTCCGCGTACGGCGCGAGGGGCAGCCACGGCAGGCTGTCGTCCGCAATGCAGCGTGTGTCGAAGTCTTCGAGCTTGATTGCCATCTTGGTGTTCGTATCCGGATGCCGGGGCCATTCCTGGGGTGCGAACGAGAGTACCCCCGGCCGCCGTCGACCCGACCCACCCGCATTGAGGGGGATGGGGTGTCCGATCCGTCTCGAGGTGAGTGCGCTATGCTTGGGTAGCGGCACAGGCGGGGGATCCGATGACGTGCAGAATGCGCCGGGGCACCAGGCCGCCAGGTTGATGGCTGACTTACAGTTGCAGCTGAAGACGGCGCCGCCGCGTGCGGTCCGCAACGCTCCCGTCCGCAAGCGCCTGGAACGCCGCTGGGCCGAGGTCAATGACCGCACCGCGATCATCGTCACGGCGCCGCAGGGTTTCGGCAAGACGACCCTGCTGGCGCAATGGCGGCGCAACTGGCTGGAGCGAGGCGCATTCGTAGCTTGGGCGACGCTCGACTCGCAGGACGACCGCGCGCGCTTCGTCAACCTGCTGTTGCACGCATTGCGTGCGGCGACTGGGCGCGAGTCGTTCGCGCTGGCCGCGACGCAGAACATGATGCAGGCCAACGGCGAACTCGACGCGCTGACCACGCTGCTCGCCGAGGTTGCCCAGCTCGCTACGCCCACGGTGATCATCCTCGATGACGCGCATCGCATGCCGCAGGACACGCTGCGGGAGCTGCTGGCTTACCTGCTCAACAACGCGCCACCGAACCTGCAGTTCCTGATCGGCTCGCGCCGTCCGCTCGAGCTGCCGCTGACCGACTTGCTGGCGGCAGGGCGGATGACCGAACTCGACGCCCGTGACCTGCGCCTGGGCCTCGACGAATCGCTCGAGATGCTGCGCGCCCGGTTCGGCGAGCGGATCGCGCTCGATGACGCGGTGCGCCTGCATGAGATCACCGAAGGCTGGCCGCTCGGCTTGCAGCTGGCGGCAGCGACCATCGAGCG
>JAABQQ010000233.1 GCA_011391405.1 Gammaproteobacteria bacterium | reverse complement strand
TTCCAGCGCCTGTTCGATTTCCGTCGCACGAGTGGCGTCCTTGCGCATCTGCTCGCCGCCTCGTTTGTGGTACTCGGGCCCGCTCATCGCCTCCGCCAACGCGCGCTGTTCGGCTTCGAGCGCTTCGATCTGCAGCGGCAACTGCTCCAGCTCCCGCGTTTCCTTGTAGCTCATCCTGGCCGGCAGCTTCCCGACGTCCTCTCCCGTCAGGGCAGCAGCGGGAATCGGCGCGGGCGAGGTCGTGGTTGAGGGCTTCGCTGCCGGCCGTTGCCGCAGCCAGTCGCTGTAGCCGCCCACGTATTCGCGCCAGCGGCCGTCGCCCAGCGGCGCAAGCACCTGGGTCACCACGTTGTCGAGGAACGTGCGGTCGTGGCTCACCAGCAGCAGCGTGCCGGAGTAGTCCTGCAGCGTCTGCTCCAGCAGTTCCAGCGATTCAATGTCGAGGTCGTTGGTGGGTTCGTCCATGACCAGCACGTTCGCCGGGCGCGCGAAGAGTCGTGCCAGCAGCAACCGGTTGCGCTCGCCACCGGAGAGCATGCGCACCGGCGACTCCGCCCGTTGCGCAGGGAACAGGAAGTCTGCCAGGTAGCTCACGACGTGACGGCGTGATTCGCCTTCGCCGACCCAGTCGGAGTTGGGGCTGACGGTGCCGGCCACCGTGGCATCCAGATCGAGCTGCGCGCGCAGCTGGTCGAAGTAGGCGACGCTGACCTGCGAGCCGAACCGGACTTCGCCGGTGTCGGGTTCCAGCGCGCCAAGAATGAGCTTGAGCAGCGTCGACTTGCCTGCGCCGTTCGGGCCGATGAGCCCGAGGCGGTCGCCGCGCATCACGCGCAGGTCGAGGTCGCGCACCACGGCTCTACCGTCGAATGCCTTGGTGACGCTGCGTAATTCCGCGACCAGCTTGCCCGAGCGCTCGCCGGAATCCACGTTGAGCTTCACGTTGCCCAACCGCTCGCGCCTCGCATCGCGCTCGCGCCGCAGCTGCTCCAGGCGCTTGACCCGGCCTTCGTTGCGAGTGCGTCGTGCCTCGACGCCCTTGCGGATCCAGACTTCTTCCTGCGCCCAGAACTTGTCGAACTTGCGGTTGAGCACGGCTTCCTCAGCCAGTTGCTCCGCCTTGCGCCGCTCGTAAGCAGCGTAATTCCCAGGGTACGAACGCAGCATCCCGCGATCGAGCTCGACGATGCGGGTGGCGACGCGGTCGAGGAACGAGCGGTCGTGCGTAACGACGATGACTGCCGGGCTGCCCGCGAGGATCAGGTCCTCGAGCCGTTCGATGCCGTCGATGTCGAGGTGATTCGTGGGCTCGTCCAGCAGCAGCACGTCGGGCTCGAGGGCAAAGGCGCCCGCCAGCGCGGCACGTTTGCGCTCGCCCCCCGACAGGCCGGCGGTGGTCGCCGTGCCTTCCAGTCCGAAGCGATGCAGGTACTCGACGATGCGCGCGTCCACACGCCAGCGCGCACGGTCGTCTTCGATCGAGTCCAGCTCGGCCCAGAGTGCAAGGGATTCCCGCAGGCTCGGCGCGGCCGGCAGCTCGGGTTCCTGACGGATCGATACCACGCGCACTCCGCCGGGCTTCTGCAGGTCGCCGTCATCGAGTGCGATCCGGCCCGCGATCACCTCCAGCAGCGACGACTTGCCGGTGCCGTTGCGGCCAATCAGCCCGATGCGTTCGCCCGGTTCGAGACTGAACTCGGCCCGGTCGAGGAGGGGGTGGGTGCCGAAGGCGAGTTCGGCGCGAAGCAGCGTGAGCAGTGGCATGAGGCGCGCGAGCATCGCACAGTGCAGGACGTCCGGACAGGCCAGGACCGGACTGTGTCCACTACTTTCCGCTTGTCGCGGTCGCAGCGATTTCTACGCGCAAGCCCTCATGAATTACTGCAGCGCACGATGTTGTCATCCAGCAGCAGCGAGAGTCTCGCGGGCAGGCCGCGAGCTGAGCCCGCAAGAACACTCGAGGCTGATCGACTTACTGGAGGACTCGCGCGATGAACACGACGATGCTGCCGGCGATGCTGGCTGCCCTGGCTTTGCTTGCCGCCCCGGTCCATGCCGCGGACGTTGCCGCGGGCAAAGCGCTGTCGGAGGAGAGTTGCATCGACTGTCATGGAGACGACGGCGCCGGTGACGATGACTATCCGGCCATTGCCGGTCTGTCCGTGGAAAAATTTACCAAGGCGATGCAGGAATACCAGAACGGGACTCGCACCAAGAGCACGAAGATGACCAAGGAGGCGAAAAAGGTCAGTGCCGCGCAGGTCGCCGATCTGGCGGCCTATTACGCAACGCTCAAGTAGGACCTGCGTCCGGGCTGCGTCAGAGACCGTCTGCAAAGAAAAGACCCCGGCCACCTGCCTGGCCGGGGTCTGATTATCTGCAACTCGTTGCGAGTGTTCAGGTGGCAGGGGTTGCCGCAGCTTCGGTCGCTACGTCTTCCTCGGCTGCCGCCGGCTCTGGCGGCGCCTCCTGCAAGCCGAGTTCCTGCAGCAGCGGGGAGTCGCTCTCTTCCTCGGCCACGAGGTTGTGACACGTGCTGCACTTCTTGCCGATCTTCGCGCCGTCGTCCGTCTTGTGCTTGTTGTCGTGACAGCGGAAGCAACCCGGAGATTCCTGGTGCCCGACGTGGTTCGGGTAGGTGTTCCACGTCACCTTCATGTGCGGGAAATTGTTCCACGCGTAGGCGTCGCCGAGCGCCTTGCCGGCCTGCTCGACGGTGGGCGTGCCAGCAAGGTCGGGATAACTCTGCGCGTAGAACGCCTTCACGGCGGCCGTAATGCCGTCGCGTGCCTCGGCGTGCGACGCGTACTCCTTCTCCGTGATGATGCGCAGGCCTTCCCGCCGGATGAACGGCAGCGAGCGGTCGATGCGGCCTTCCTCCAGCGCCAGGTCGACCTCGAACTCCGGGCTGCGATAGATGTGCGAGGCGCGATTGTGGCAGTCGACGCAATCCATCGTGCGCCATTCCGTGCCCGCGGGAGCCGGCTCCGCGCCCTTGAACAGCTTCTTGGTGCCCCCCTCGGCCAGGTCCGTCAGCTCGACCTCATACATGATTTCGCGGGTAGGGTCGGCGCGGTAGCGGACCTGGTGGTTGGGGTCGACGTGCCAGTGGATTCCCTGCGACTTTCCCGCCTGCTTGCCACCGACCTTGACCATCAGCGCCGTCTTCATTTCCGTGTTGGCTTCGTCCTCCGCGTAATGCGTGCGGACCTTGAGCCGATCGCCGAGGAACTTGGTCGGCCAGTGGCACTGTTCGCAGGTGCCGTTGGCCGGGCGCAGCGAGTGCACCGGCGTCGGGATCGGGCGCGGATACAGGTCGAAGGCCACCGCAATCAGCTGCCAGGACCCCGAGATCTTCGCTTTGACGAACCATTCGGCGCCCGGACCGATGTGACAACCCGCGCAACCGACCCGCGCGTGCGGCGAGCGCTGAAATGCCGTGTACTCCGGTTCCATGACCTTGTGGCAGGCCATGCCGCAAAATTCGTCTGAGTCCATGTAGTGGACGGCCTTGAAGGTCAGGCCGGCGGCCAGCGCGAACAAGGGGACTGCAAGCGCCACTAACCCGATCAGCACGCCACGGGTGCGCTCCTGGTTAAGGTCGAAGATAGGCAGGTGTCCAGTTTTCTGGCCCTGCGCGGCGAGCTTCGCATCCTTGCGCTTGCGCCACCACAAGCCGATCGGAACCAGCGCGAGGCCGAACAGGAAGGCCATCGGCAGCAAGACGAAGGTGACGATGCCGAGATAGGCGCCGCCCTCGAAGCCCACGCCCTGCATGAACAGCAGCACGGCGATGAGCAGGAGGCTCACCAGGATCAGCACGGTGCCGGCCAGGCTCACGATGTTGCCGGTAATAGCCCCAAAAAAATGCTTGATCATCGAATGACCCCAATGCTGCGCCTGCTGTTGTAGTAATTCACCGGCGTAGCCCGCAGCCCAAGCCTCCGGCGCGTGACAGGATACCTCTGACGGCCGTCACGCTCCATCCGAAAACGGTTGCAGCCGGTCCAGGCAAATGTCCCGGACCGGCCGTTCTCGCTGACTCGCGTACCTAGAACAGATGCATCGCACCGCTGGCGAGCGCCCTGAAGATCAAGAACGCCAGCCACACGCCGATCGCGACGGCGGTGAAGCCGAACACGTGCGCCACCTGTATCTGCGCCTTGGACGGTGGCGGCACGAAGTACTGCTCGAGCGTGTTGCTGTCCACCAGGCGCTGATACTCCAGCGGTCGGTCTTCCTTGAAGCGGTGCAGCGGCATGCTGCCCGTGAAGATCACCGGATCCATCGGGAAGCTTTCCGGTCGCAGGTGCGTGTGGAAGAAGTGGAACAGGAAGATGAAGCCCGTGGCGAGCAGGGCCTCGTCACTGTGGATGAGGTAGGCGGCGTTCAGTGCCCAGCCCGGCAGGAACTGTGTGAAGAAGTCGGGGTACCACAGCATCAAACCCGAGACGCCGATCATGCCGACGCCCCAGAACACCGCCAGGTAATCGAATTTCTCCCAGTACGCCCAGCGGTCGAGTACAGGGCGCGGGCCGAGATAGAGGAAGTACTTCAGGTTCGCCCACAGGTCCTCGACGTCCTTGAGGTTTGGCGTCATGGAGCGCCAGCCCCAGAAATAGCCTTTCTCCCGCTTGAGCGCGACGTCACGGAACAGCATCGCCAGGTGCACGGCGAAGTAGCCGAACGTGACGATCGCCGCGAAGCGGTGCAGGAAGCTCGCGATCTCAGGTCCGCCGAGCGCTTGCATCAGGCCCGGCGCCCAAGGGGCCGCCGCGAACTTGAGCGGCAGGCCGGTCACCGAGAGCAGCAGGAAGCTCAGGATGATCGACACGTGCAGCCACATCTGCGTAGTCGTGAACCGTCGCACGTACGGCCCAGGCCCGAAATGCTCGACCTTGAACTCGCCGCGCAGGCGGCCGACCAGCGTGCGCTGCAGCCACAGCAGCGCGTGCAGGCCGAAGAAGCCGAATACGCCGAGCAGCAGCAGCGTCATGAACAGGTAGATGTAGTGCACCCAAGGGTTCTGTTCAGCGTCCATCGGATCGCTGTGCGGCATGAAGGTCAGGAACGAGGCGTTGACCTCGTGGCCGACGTGGCAACTGCTGGCACCGCAGGTCTTGGCCAGGTTGTCCGGGTGGACGGATGAGCGTGGGTCGCTTGCCGGCAGGTTATGGTGCGGCGTGTGGCAGTCCGAGCACATCGCGGCCTGGCGCCGGCCGACCGCGGTCGATTTGCCATGGAAGCTGTCGTGGAACGACTTGTAGAGGTCCGCGTGGCAATTGCCGCAGTCGCTCGGCATCTGCGTCCGCATCGCGACGGTCGTCGGATCCTGGATCGCGTGCGCCTCGTGGCAGGTGCTGCAGACCGGGCCGTCCTTGCCTTCCCGCCACAACGCGCCGTGCGCGCTCTCGTCCCACTCCTTGAGGATGCCCTTGTGGCATTCGCCACAGGTCTCGGGGCTCATCTTGTGCGAGGTGCGCGCGCCGGCGGCGTCGTGCCGCTGGATGTCGTGGCTGCCGTGGCAGTCGCTGCACGAGGGCGCGGCATCCGTAAGACCCGAAACGAACAGGGACTTGGCGTGCACGCTGGAGAGATAGCCCTCCATCATGTCTTCGTGACAGACGCCGCAGTTGCGAACCTGGTTGAGCGGCGCCATCGCCGCAGCCGGGTTGTTGCTGCGTACGAAGGTGTGCACGTTGCCGTGACAGCCTTCGCACGTCGCGGGCTTGCCACCCTTGATCCTGGCATGGACGCTGCCCTGGAACGGCGTGATTTCGTCCTCGTGGCATTCCATGCACACGTCGAAAGACACCGGTCCGAGCGGTTGGCGCTTGCCCTTGTGTTTCACGCCCAGGGCCGCCGTATGGCACCCGACGCAATCGAGCTTCTTGTGCGCCGAGACCGCAAACTGCGCCTCGTGCACGGCCACCGACTTGCCGGCCTCGTCCGTCATCTCGGCATCGTCGTGGCAGTTGAAACACTTCGAGTTCGGGATGGCCGGCTCGATCGTCGCCGCGTTGGCTACGGTGGTCGGCGGTGCTGCCGCGGCTTCCTGCGCGCCGGCGGCCAGTGGGCCTGCCAGTGCGCCCAACAAAGTGGAAAGCGCGAGCGCGGACGCGAGGCGGCGGATTCCGGACATGCTGAAGCTCCCATCCAGGGACGGCGCATGGGGCGTTTCTTCGCTTGCCCGTGCGTCGTGCACCGCGAAACGCGGACACGCGCGAATTTCACCTTATAAGGGCCCGAAGGGGCTGCACGCATTTACCGAAGTTGCAATGACGCTGCGGCAGGCGCTCATTTCTCCTGCTTGTTCGGCTGCACCCGCTCGGCAGGCGTCAGCGTATTGGCAGGGCAGTCGCCGCAGCCGCCCACGGGTGCCTTGGCCAGCCGCTGCAGCCAGGTTGCCACCCGACCGCGCAGGCCGGAGGCCTCTGGACCACCCAGGCCGTGTGCGAGCCGCGCTGCAAAGCGGTTGCGTGAAACGGCTGGCGTCAGTGCCCAGGCCGCGTACGCAGTGGCCGCCACCACGATCAGTCCCACGACAATCGATTCGAGCATCGGGACGTCCTCCCGTTCAACCCAGCAGGGCGCTCGCGACACGGTACGTCACGAACGATGCGAGATAGGCCAGCGCAAACAGGTAAGTGGCCATCGCGATCGGGTACCGCCACGAGTTCGTCTCGCGCTTGACCACGACCAGCGTCGACAGGCACTGCGGCGCGAAGACGTACCAGGCAAGCAGTGACAGCGCCGTTGCCAGGCTCCAGGTCTGCGCGATCATCGGCACCAGCGTCCCGGAGACGTCGCTTTCGTTCGACAGCGAGTACACCGTGCCGAGTGCGCCCACCGCGACCTCGCGCGCGGCGAGACCGGGGACGAGTGCCAGCGAAATCTGCCAGTTGAAGCCGATGGGTGCGAACACGACCTCGAGCGCGCGTCCGATCATGCCGGCAAAGCTGTGGGCGATCGCGGGACCTTCGGCCCCGGGCGGCGGGGCTGGGTACGTGCTCAGGAACCAGAGCACGATCATCAGCGCGAGGATAATGGTGCCCACGCGCTGCAGGAACACCTTGGTGCGCTCCCACAGCCCGATGGCCAGGTTGTTGAGGTGCGGCCAGTGGTATTCGGGCAGTTCGAGCAGCAGCGGGTGATACGCGGTCCTGAGCGCCGTGCGCTTGAGCAGGAACGCCACCGCCATCGCGGCGATGATGCCCGCGAAGTACAGCGTGAACAGCACGAGGCCCTGCAGGTTGAACGGACCCACGGGTTGCGACGGAATGAAGGCCGCGATCACCAGCGCGTAGACCGGCAGCCGGGCCGAGCACGTCATCAGCGGCGCGATCATGATCGTCGCCATGCGGTCGCGCAGGTTCGGGATGGTGCGCGTCGCCATGATGCCCGGCACCGCGCAGGCAAAGCTCGACAGCAGCGGGATGAAGGCACGACCGGAGAGACCAACGGATCCCATCAGCCGGTCGAGCAGATACGCGGCGCGCGGCAGGTAACCGCTGTCCTCGAGCGCGAGGATGAAGAAGAACAGGATCAGGATCTGCGGCAGGAACACCAGCACGCTGCCGACGCCCGCAACGACGCCGTCGACGAGCAGGCTGCGCAGCGCGCCATCGGGCAACGACTGTTGCAACCATGTACCCAGCGCGCCCACGCCGCCATCGATGAAGTCCATCGGGACGGCGGCCCAGCTGAACACTGCCTGGAACACGAAGAACAGGATCGTCGCCAGGATCGTGGGGCCGGCGACCGGGTGCATGACCAGCGCATCGAGGCGCATCAGCGCCCGCTTGCGCATGGGTTCGGTGTAACCGATCGCCTGCAGGATACGGCGCACGTCGCGCTGCGTGCGCTGGATCTCGTCGAAGGTCGACTCGCGCCAGACGACGGGCCCGCGTGCGCCGGGGTGCGGCAACGTCTCGAGCTTGTCGACGAGCAGGCGCACGCCGTCGTGGTCCACCGCAACGGTCTCGACGACCGGCACGCCGAGTTCCTGCTCGAGCTGCGCGCGATCGAGCTGGTAACCGCGATCCGCCGCGAGGTCGCTCATGTTGAGGGCGACGACCATCGGCACTCCGAGTTCGCGCAGTTCGAGCACGAGGCGCAGGTTGAGTCGCAGGTTGGTCGCGTCCACCACGCACACCACGAATTCCGGCGGCGGCTCGTCCGCGAGTCGCCCCAGCAGGAAATCGCGCGTGATCGCTTCGTCGAGTGTCGTCGGTGTGAGGCTGTAGGCGCCGGGCAGGTCGAGCACCTTGTACAGGCGCTGCCGGGCCGGGCCGGTGAACGAACCTTCCTTGCGCTCGACCGTGACACCCGCGTAGTTCGCGACACGCTGACGGCTTCCCGTCAGGCGGTTGAACAACGCCGTCTTGCCGCAGTTGGGCACGCCGACGAGTGCAAGCCGCATGGGGTCGAGCATCGCGGTCTGGCTGTTCACGGGACGACCCCGACCACTTCGGGCTCGACCATCACGGCGGTCGCCTCGCGCCGTCGTAGCGCGAAAGTCGTATTGCCGAGCCGCACGGCAATCGGATCGCCGCCGGGCCAGATTTCCCCGATCACCTCGAACGTCTCCCCCGGCACGAAGCCGAGTTCGAGCAGGCGCCGGCTGACGGTGGACTGAGCCTCGTCTCCGAGGCTCTGCGCGTCGTCGCGCACGTCGATGACCACGCCCCGGGCGCCTTTGCGCAGCGTGGCCAGACTGACGGGAGACATTGAGTGATACGGATATCTGGACTGAGGGAGCGCAGTCTCTCCTTAATGAGATTCGTTCGCAACAAGGGAATCCCGCAATAGGCCCTGCGCCCCTCCGCCAGGCCTGTCTCCCGTTCGTCCCTGCCGCCCGAATGCGATGATGGATGGCGAGGAAGCATTATCCGGACGATGGAGGAGTATTCGGCGTGCAGTTGCTCGGCCATGCGACCGCGGGCACACAGACAGCCGACGCCGTGCTGATGGTGCGGCCCGCAAGCTTCGGCTGGAATCCGCAGACGCAGGCGAGCAACCGCTTCCAGCGTGACGTGCCCGCCCTGGCCGGTGCGGCGAATGAGCGTGCCTGCGCGGAATTTGACGCCCTCGCGCTGCAGTTGCGCGCGGCGGGCATTGCAGTGTCGGTTGCCGCCGACATTTCGACACCGGTGTGCCCGGACGCCATTTTTCCGAACAACTGGGTGAGCCTGCATGCCGATGGCACCGTCGTGCTGTATCCGATGCTGGCGCGCAACCGACGACTGGAACGTCGTCTGGAACTGATTGCGGCGCTCGCCTCCGGGAGCGGCCGCAGGATCTGCCGTCTGCTCGACCTCACGCAGCACGAATTGCACGGCCGGTTCCTCGAGGGTACGGGCAGTATCGTCTTCGACCACGCGCGGCACATTGCGTACGCGTGTTTGTCGCCGCGCACTCACCCGGACCCCCTGGCCGAACTGTGCAACGAACTCGGTTACGAGCCGTGCACGTTCATGGCCACCGACACCGCGGGGGTCCCGATCTATCACACCAACGTCATGCTGGCCGTCGGCTCGCGCTGCTGCGTGGTCGCCGCAAGCGCCATCGATGCGCGTGACCGCGAGCGGGTGCTGTCGAGCCTCGCGGCCGCGGGCTGCCACGTCGAAACCATCGATGCCACGCAAATGGCCGGTTTCGCGGGCAATGTGCTCGAACTGCGCGCGGCGGAGTTGGGCAGCGTGCTGGCGCTGTCCGCGACCGCGCATGCCTCGTTCGGACCGGCGGCGATCGAACGGCTTGCCTCGACCGTGAATCGCATCGTCGTGGCGCCGGTACCGACCATCGAGACGCTCGGCGGAGGATCCGTCCGTTGCATGCTCGCTGAAGTGTTCCTGCCGTACTGACCCCGCGACCGCGCGGGACCGGATGCTAGAATCAGCGCGTCGCGCGGAGGGGACGCAACGTGCTCGAACTCGGTTTCAAGACCCTCGGCGCTTACCTGCTGGGGTCGGTGATTGGCAGTCTGCTGCTCGGCGCCCTGCGCGGCGTCGACATCCGCACGCAGGGCAGCGGCAACGCCGGCGGTACCAATGCGCTGCGTACCCAGGGCTGGGCCTTCGCGCTCGGCGTGATCGTCGTCGACGTCGGCAAAGCTCTGCTTGCCGTCGGCTGGCTGCCCGGTCTCGAACTCCCGGGCGTCGGCATCGATCCATACGTGGACCGTGCATGGCTCGCAGTCGTTTGCGCGGCGGCCGTAGTGTTCGGCCACGTCTATCCCGTGTGGTACGAGTTTCGCGGTGGCAAGGGCGCGGCAACGCTGATCGGCGCCGTGGCCGTGCTGGCACCGATGGCGCTGGCACCGGTGCTGCTCGTGTGGCTCGCGACCGTGCTGCTCACGGGCTACGTGGGTCTGGGCACGATGCTCGGCACGGCAACGCTGCCATTGTATTTTTCATTCGTCGCGCCGCGCAGCACGCCGCTGGTGGTCTTCGGCCTCGTGATGGCGGCGTTCATCGTCTTCACCCATCGCGCGAACGTGCAGCGCATGCGCGAGGGGATCGAGAGCCGCGCGCGCCGCCTCTGGCTGCTGCGGCCGCGATGAGCGCAAGCGCCGAGCGCCTGGTGCGCCTGCTTGCGGATGGCGAGATGCACTCGGGCGAGCGGCTCGCGGCCGACCTTGGCGTCACCCGCGCGGCCGTCTGGAAAATAGTGGCCGACCTGCGCGAACGCGGCATCGAGGTCGCGAGCTACGAGCGTCGCGGTTATCGGCTAGCACGGCCTGTCGAGTTGCTCAACTTGCAGTCGCTGCGGCGGAGCGCGGCCGCCGCGGGCATCGAGCTGCCGGCGGCCACCGAAGTATTTTTCGAACTCGGTTCGACCAACGAATACCTGCATGCCGCGGTGGCGCCGTTGTCCGCGGCACCGCGCCTCGTGTTTGCCGAGCTGCAGACGGCAGGACGCGGGCGCCGTGGTCGCGAGTGGCTCGCGCCATTCGGATCCGGGCTCACCTTTTCGATCGGTTGGACGTTTGCGGAAATGCCCGCGGACCTGTCGGCGCTCGGTCTCGCGCTGGGTGTCTGCGTCGTCCGCGTGCTGCGCGAACTTGGAGCGGCGGGGGTGCAGCTCAAGTGGCCCAACGACATCGTGCATCGCCACGCCAAGCTCGGCGGCTTGCTGTTGCAGATGCGCTCGGAGGCTGGCGGGCCGGCGTACGTGGTCGCCGGCCTGGGATTGAACCTGGCGCTGCCCGAATCCGCTCGCGCGGCGATCCAGAATCCGCTCGCCACGCCAGTCACCGACCTCGCCACTGCTTGTGGCGGCAACCCGTCACCTCGCGTCGACACGGCTGCGCACGTCTCCAGCCGCATGCTTGCGGGCCTCGCCGAATTCTCGCGCTCCGGCTTTGCGTCGTTCGCCGGCGACTGGGCGGCCTTCGATTCGCTGCGTGATGCGCCTGTCACCGTGCTGCGTCACGACGGCCCGCTGGAAGGCATCGCACGCGGAGCGGACGCTGAAGGCGCGCTGCGAGTCGAAATCCCGGGCGGCGTCATCGAGCGAGTGCACGCCGGCGATGTCAGTCTGCGCCGGTCGCAGCGGGCAGAGGCAAGGGTCGAATGATCCTGCTCGTCGACATCGGCAACACACGGGTGAAGTGGGCGACGCAGGTCGACGGCCGGCTGTCGCCGCAACGTGCGGCCGGGTATGCGCAGTGGTCAGCGGTCGATTGGCAGCACGAGTTGTTCGACGGACTGCCCGTCGAGCGTGTGCTCGCAGCGACTGTCGCCGGCGGCGACAGCCGGCAGGCACTCGAAGCCGCGGCCCGCAAGGCCGGCGCCAGGCGGGTGGATTTCGTCGAGTCGACGGCTGCGTTGGCGGGCGTTCGCAATGCGTATCCCGACCCGGGGCTGCTCGGCGTCGATCGCTGGGTCGCGGTGATCGGCGCCTATCACCTTGCGCAGGCTGCGTGCTGCGTGGTTGACGTCGGTACCGCAGCCACGCTCGACGCTGTCGACGCATCGGGCCAGCATCTCGGCGGCTTCATCGTGCCCGGGCCGCAGTTGATGGTGCGATCGCTGCATGCGGGGACGAACAACCTGGCTGCGTACACGGCCGCCAGCCCGGTCGGCGCCACTCAGCTGTTCGCCGACAACACCCGCGATGCGATCGAGCGCGGCTGTCGCGTTGCGCTGGCGGCACTCGTTGATCGCACCTGCGCAGAGCTGGCCGGGCAGACACATTCCACTCCGCGCCTGTATTGCACCGGCGGGGCGGTGGACGAAGTGCTTCCCTACCTACTTGCCACGTACGAGCGGGTTCCGGACCTCGTCCTGCGTGGCCTGGCGCGCATCGTGGACGCGGCGCTTGAACGGTGAGCGGCGGCTGTTGTCCAATCGAGGTGACAGGATGTCCTGTCGTTTCAGCCGGAGCTTGCGTCGGGTGTCGCATCCTGCTGGGCTATCTGGAGATAACTTGAGTAAAATCAGCGGTCAAGGCCGCTCGGCGAGACCCGGATTCCGATGGTGACCGGGATTTTCTTTTGTTGCATTGCGGTATTCACGGTCTGAATTTCGTCCCCGGACCGCTATCATTTCTGTGTCGTCCAGCCCCGATTCCCGGTGCTTCCAGAGGAGGATCCGATGAAAATTCTGCGTACTCTTGCCTTGTCCGTCGCCACATTTGCCGTTGCCGGCTTCAGCACGGTCGCGAGTGCCGACGCTGCGGCAGGCAAGGCGAAGTTCACGGCTGCCTGTGCCGAATGCCACGAGGTGGCGGATTTCGAGGGCGAGAGCGCTGCGGCGTTGACCGATTCGATCAAGAAGATCGTGGCCGGCACGCAGAAGCACAAGGAAGCGCTGAAACTGACCGACGCGGAAGTCGCCGATCTCGCCGCCTACATGGCCGCCGGCAAGTAGCACGCACGGCGTGTTGACGAGGGCCTGGTCGCCGTGCGGCCGGGCCTTCTGTTATTGATTTGCTAACATCCGCCGCAGTTGAACCCACCCGGCGGTCCTGTGCGCGTCCTGTTTCTGCTCCTGCTGCTCGCTAACGTGCTTTTCCTGGCCTGGACCCGCTGGGTCGTGCCAGTGACGCCCGCGACCGTCGGCATGGCGGCGCCCGGCGGGCGCGAACTGCAGCCCATCCGTCTGCGCGCCGAAGCGCCGAATGAGACCGCCACTCCCGCCGCTGACTTGTCCGGCGCTGGACTGCTCGCCGCAGCCTGCGTGAGCGTGGGCCCCTTCATCGATCCAGCTCACGCGGCTGCGGCCAACCTGCAACTGGAGCGACTTGGGTTCAATAGCCGCCGCCGTGTGTCGCAGGACGAAGTACGGGTCGGCTACTGGGTGCGCGTGCCGAACCTGGCCACTCCCGCCGATGCGACCAACGCGCTGGCCACGCTGCAGGCAGCCGGCCTCAGCGACGCCTACGTCCTGGCGGAGAGCGAGCCGGACAATACGGTTTCGGTGGGGGTCTATTCCGACCCGCGTCGCGCGGCGGAGGTCTCCGCCATGGTGCAGAAGACTGGCTTCACTGCAGAAACGAGCGATCGGCTGCGGCTGCTGGAGGTACTCTGGCTCGACGTCGACCGGCAGGCGAACGGCGGCCTGCCGTCGCTCGAGTCGCTGGACACGCAGCCGGAGGGAGGCGTGCCTTACGATATGAGGGCGTGCCCGGCCGCCAGCCCGGTTGGCGACGTGACGTCCCCCGCAAACCCGGCAAATGTGCCTGCCGGAGCAGACGGCGCCGGTTAAGGTAGAATCCCGATCCCCTTGCGGACCGGGCCGGCTTAGCACAGCTGGTAGTGCACCTGATTTGTAATCAGGGGGTCGGGGGTTCGAATCCCTCAGCCGGCACCACATCGAGCAGATACACACGAGGAAAGGCCATGGCGCTCTGGAAAGACCCGACTAAAGATCCGTCGATGCCCGGTTCCGATGGGGCAGCCGCTTTGGCCGCCGAACCGGCCATGCGTTCCGTGGCGACTCCGGTCCCCACTTCTTCTTCCGCGGGGGAACCGGCGCGCCGCGCCGAGCGCGCGGCCCCGGCTGCGGTGGGCAACGCGAAAGAATCGCTGATCGCGGCCGACGTCACCATCGAAGGCAAGATTGAAGGTGCTGGCCACGTTCGCATCGCTGGACGATTCAAGGGCGACGTCAACGTGCAGGGCAACGTGACGATCGAGCAGGGTGCGCACGTCACCGGCCAGATCGCTGCGGCCACCGTCATGGTGAGCGGCGAGGTGCACGGCAACATCCAGGCCAGTTCCCGCGTCGAGCTCCTCGAAACAGGCGTCATCAATGGTGACGTGAAGGCGGCCGTGCTGACGGTTGCGGCGGGCTCGCGCATGCGCGGCAACGCCGACTTCGGCTGGCCGGAATCGGCGAAGTAGCCGCGCGCCGCGCGCGGCCAGCGGATGATCACGGGACGTACAGGAATGTCGGGCAGTGTGGGCAAGACGCGCTCTTGTCCGCACTGCAAGGCGACGATCCTGGAAAGCGCGCTGATCTGTCCGCAGTGCCGCCATCACCTGCAGTTCGGCGCGGCGTCCAAAGCCGCGTCCGATGCAACACCGAAGTTTTCAGCCCTGAACGTCGAAGGCACGCTCCGGCATTCGGAGCGTGGCGGCGACTGGGAATACTCGGTGGTGCTCTCGATCCGCAACGAACGGGGCGAGGAGATCTCGCGGCAGGTCGTAGGCGTTGGCGCCCTGCGCAGCACGGAAGCCCGGACGTTCACCCTCTCGGTGGACGTCGCCACGCCGGGCGGGCGCTGAATCGAGCGGTCCCTACTTCCCGAACTTCTTCGCGCAACCCGCTGCGTTCGCCTGCGCGACGATCGCGCTCGGCGCGGCCGAAGGTGGCGTACCCGCGGGCGCGTTGGCAATGGCCTGCAGCTGGTCGCGGAAGGCCTGGCATTGCGGCGCGTCGTCGATCATCACCAGCATGCCAGTCGCCATCTCGGCCACCTTGGCACTGTCGTAGGTTGGGGCCGGCTGCGGCTGCACAGCGGCGGCCGGCGCCGACTCTTCGTCGTCCGCAGCGGCCGTTGCCGGCGGGGGCGCCTGCTTCGAGCACGCTGCCAGCAAGGCCAATGCCACCAATCCCAACCAGGCTGTTCGGTTCGTCATCACTTCGCACACTCATGCTGTGACCCCGGTGCGGGGCTGGCGAAGAATGTCACAAGGCGGGCGAAATGCGATCGCGGATTTCACAGATCGGGGGCGGGGCGTTACCGTGCGATCCACACAGCGCTCCGCTCCGGCGGCGGCCGGAATCGACCGGCCCGGCAGGGTGGTCTATGCTCCGCGTGACGCACCGCTCGGCGGCCGTTTTGATGCGCCGAAGCGGCAGTCAGTGCAATTACCTATTTTTATAGGCGTGCGGCGTTTGCGAGCCTCTCGTACACGTTGCGGGTTCCGCAGCACGGGGTGAGACGACATGTGCCTTGCCGTTCCAATGAAGATCACGGGCATCGACGGTTTCAACGCCACCTGCGAAGCCAAGGGCATCCAGCGCGAAGTGAGCCTGTTCATGCTCCAGGGCGAGCCCATCGATGTCGGTGACCACGTGCTCATCCACGTCGGCTATGCCATCCAGAAGATCAGCGAGGAGGAGGCCCAGTCCACCTGGGACCTCTTCGACGAGATACTCGAGCATGCATGAGCTCGCGGTCTGCCAGGCCCTGATCGAACAGGTCGAGCGCGTGGCCCGCGACAATGCGGCGCGCCGGATCCTGTCGATCACCGTGTCGGTCGGGCCGTTGTCGGGCATCGAGGCCAAGCTGCTTGAACACGCCTATCCGCTCGCGGCTGCCGGCACCGTGGCGGAGGAAGCAAAGTTGCTGGTCGTGACAGTGCCCGTGCGCGTGCGTTGCCGCACCTGCAAGGCCGAGACCGAGGCCGCGTCGAATCGCTTGCTCTGCGGCAGCTGCAACGACTGGCACGTGGACGTGATCGCCGGCGAAGAAATGCTGCTGCAACGGGTCGAGATCGAAACGGCCGACGAACCCGTCCATTGAAGTCGGTCAAGGCATGAAGACGAGGTCACGCTGATGTGCCGGGATTGCGGATGTTCACTTGGTCCTGCGGCCGCCCGCGCGCCGTTCGCGGCGCAGCCGGCGACCAAGGGTCACATTGAATCGATCGAGGTCATCACTGCGATCCTCGACGAGAACGACAGGGTGGCGGCGCACAACCGCACCCACTTCGATCGCCACGGCGTCCTCGCGGTCAACCTGATGTCTTCGCCGGGCTCCGGCAAGACCTCGCTGCTCGAGGCGACGATCAAGGCGTTGCAGGGCGAACTCAAGATCGCCGTGATCGAAGGCGACCTGGCGACGGAGAACGACGCGGCACGCATTCGTGCTTGCGGCGTTCCCGCCATCCAGATCACGACGGGCAACGCATGCCACCTCGACGCGCAGATGGTGCACGAGGCGCTGGACGACCTGCCGCTCGACGGCCTCGACGTGCTGTTCGTCGAGAACGTCGGCAACCTGGTGTGTCCCGCGAGCTTCGACCTCGGCGTACACCGCAACCTCACGCTGCTGTCGGTGCCCGAAGGCGACGACAAACCGGCCAAGTACCCGGTGATGTTCCGCGGAGCAGACCTCGCGCTGATCACCAAGGTCGACCTGCTGCCTCACATCGAGGAATTCAGCGTCGAGCGTGCGCGCGACTCGCTGCGCCAGGTGGGTTTCCGGGGCGACATCATCGAGCTCACGCGACGTGGCGGGCCGGGCTTCGAAGCCTGGCTCGGCTGGTTGCGCAGTGAGATCGCTGCGCGCCGTGCAGCCGCGGCTTGAGCCGCAAGGGGGGGGAAGATGACGACTGCCGCCGAATGGCTCGAGCGGATCCGCGCGCTGCCGCTGCCGCCCAGAATCAAGGTGATGAACGTTTGCGGCGGTCACGAGCGTTCGATCACGACCGCGGGCCTGCGCAAGGCAATCCCGTCGAACATCGAACTCGTGCCCGGCCCTGGTTGTCCGGTCTGCATCTGCCCTGAAGAGGACATTTACGAGGCGATCCAGCTGGCGCTGCACGAGGGTGTGATCCTCGTGGCCTACGGCGACATGCTGCGCGTGCCGGTCAACGCGCCAAAAAGTGAGCCGCGCTCGCTCGAGCAGGCCAAGGCGGCGGGTGCCGACGTGCGCCCGATCGCGAGCCCGCTGGAGGCCGCGAAGATCGCGCGCGAGAATCCGACGCGCAAAGTCGTGTTCCTGGCCGCGGGTTTCGAAACGACCACGGCTCCGGCGGCGGCACTGCTGGCGCAGGGCGCACCGACGAACCTGCTGTTCCTGATGTCGGGCCGCCGCACGTGGCCCGCCGTCGAGTTGCTGCTCGGTTCCGGGCAGCCGGGTTTCGAGGCACTGATCGCACCCGGTCATGTCGCGACGGTGATGGGCCCCGAGGAATGGGAGTTCGTCCCGCAAAAGCACGGCATTCCCACCGCAGTGGCGGGATTCGCGCCGGATTCCCTGCTCGCCGCACTGTATTCGGTGCTGCGGCAGAAGCTCGAGGGCAAGTGCTTCCTCGATAACTGTTATCCGCAGGTCGTGCGGCCGGGCGGCAACGCCACCGCAAAGCGCTACATCGACGAGACGATGGACATCAATGACGGTAACTGGCGCGGCATCGGGCCGATCCCGGCGTCGGGCTACGTGCTCAAGCCGCAGCACGCACTGAACGATTCGCGCGTGCAGTTGCCTTCGTACACGGAGATGTCGCGCAAGCGCGCCGGTGAAATGCCGCCTGGCTGCGACTGCGCCAGGGTCGTGCTCGGCCGCATCTATCCGAACGAATGCCGGTTGTATGGCGCCGCGTGCACGCCGCGACATCCGATCGGGCCGTGCATGGTGTCCGACGAAGGCGCGTGCCGCATCTGGTGGGCCGACGGCGTCCGCGAAAACGTCTGGCAGGGCCGCAAGGCTCAAGACGCCTGACGGCGCACGGCAGCACGGCAGGATGGCGCAACCGGCACCGGCCGTAGTCACGCGACGGCTGCTGCTGTCGGGCCGCGTGCAGGGCGTGGGCTTTCGTCCATTCGTATACCGGCTTGCGCATGAACTCGGACTAGACGGCTTCGTGCGCAACCTGCGCGGCGACGTCGAAGTCGTGCTGCACGGTCCCGTCGAGTCGATCGAACGCTTCGCGCGTGACGTGATTGACCGGGCGCCGCCACTCGCGCGTCCAGTGCTTGCGGGACAGACGGCCGTCGATGCTCCTGCCGAACCCGGCTTTCACATCGCCTCCAGCAGTGCGGCGCTGCATCCGCAGATTTCGGTGCCGCCGGATTTCTTCTGCTGTCCTGATTGCCTCGCGGAACTGGCACGACCGGGTGATCGCCGTCATCGGTACGCCTTCATCAACTGCACGCAATGCGGACCGCGGTACACGCTGATCGAGGCGCTGCCGTACGATCGCCCCAACACGACGATGCGCGCGTTCCCGCTGTGCGACGCCTGTCGCAAGGAATACGAAGACCCGCTCGATCGCCGCTTTCATGCGGAGCCCGTGGCCTGCCCGGTCTGCGGGCCACATCTGGAGTTCGCAGGCTCCGTCGCAACGAATCCTGGGGAGGACGATAACAGCGCACTCGCAGCAGCCGTGGCGGTCTTGCGTGACGGTCGCGTGCTGGCCGTCAAAGGTATCGGTGGCTATCACCTGCTGTGCGACGCGCGCAGCGAGGCGGCGGTGGCGCGATTGCGCGAGCGCAAGCACCGCCCGGACAAACCATTTGCGGTGTTGTATCCGTGGCGCGGCCTGGACGGGCTGGATGACGTCCGCGACGAGTTCAATCTGGAACCTGCCGTACATGACGCCTTGCTCGACCCAGCGCGCTCGATCGTGCTGTTGCGTACGGGTTCGCGTATGGGACTTGCGCCAAATATCGCACCGGGCCTCGCCGAGATCGGTATCTTCCTGCCCTACAGCCCGCTGCACCAGTTGCTGCTGGATGACTTCGGCGGACCCTTGGTCGCGACGTCCGGCAACGTGAGCGGCGAACCCGTGCTGACCTCCGCGACGGAAGCGCAGGAGCGTCTCGCCGGGGTTGCGGACGCCTTCCTGCACCATGATCGCCTGATCGCACGGCCTGCCGACGACTCCGTCGTGCGCGTCATTGCGGGTCGTGCTCGTCCCATCCGTCTGGGGCGAGGCACTGCGCCGCTGGAACTCCCGCTGCCGTGTTCCGTGCCAAGGCCCGTGCTGGCCGTCGGCGGTCACCTGAAGACGACGGTGGCGCTGGCCTGGGACAGGCGCATCGTCGTCTCACCGCACATCGGGGACATGGGCACGCTGCGCAGCGAGCAGGTGTTCGCGCAGGTGGCGGCGGACCTGCAGCGCCTCTATGACGTGCGTGCCGAGGTCGTCCTGAGCGACGCACACCCTGACTACGCGACGACGCGCTGGGCACGCACCAGCGGCCTTGCGCACGAGCTGGTGCAGCACCATCGCGCGCACGCATCCGCACTGGTTACCGAACACGGCAGGACGGACGCACCTGCGATCGTTTTCGCCTGGGACGGAGTGGGACTCGGCGACGACGGCACGCTCTGGGGCGGGGAAACATTTCTCGGCACGCCGGGAAAGTGGCAGCGTGCTGCGCACTTGCGGCCTTTCCGCCTGCCGGGCGGCGACCGCGCTGGCCGGGCACCGTGGCGCAGCGCGGCTGCTGTCTGCTGGGAGCTGGACCGCGATTGTCCCATCGGCGTGCCAGATCCCATCGTCCGCACTGCCTGGGAGCGGCGTTTGAATTCGCCACAATCCAGTGCTGCGGGCCGCCTCTTCGACGCCGCCTCAGCGATCATCCTTGGCCTGGGTGAGACGAGCTTCGAAGGGCAGGGGCCGATGTGGCTCGAGGCCATCGCGCGTGAGCCTGCCGCGTTTCCGCGGTTAGAGCTCCGATCGACTGCGGAGGGACGACTCGAACTCGATTGGGCGCCGCTGGTCGATTGGCTGCTGCAGGCTCCCCCGACCACCGCTGCCGACAGGGCAGACTGCGCCGGCGCGGTGCACGCGTCGCTTGCAGACGGCATCGTGCAGGTGGCCGACCGGCTCCGCGCCCGGTCCGGCTCGTCGATCGTGGGTCTGACGGGTGGCGTGTTCCAGAATCGACGCCTGACGGAAGCCGCGCTTGCGGGATTGTCGGCTCGTGGGTTCGACGTCCTGCTGCCCGTTCAACTGCCGTGCAACGACGGTGGCCTGAGCTATGGGCAGGTCGCCGACTTCATCGGCCGAAAAGTTTAGACTTAGTCGCATGCCCTGGTTTGAACGACCGTGCCTCGCCGTCCTCCGCCACGAATATTCGCGGGCGATGCGTTTTACGGAAGACGAGGCGGCGGAGGTAATGCCTGCTGCGCCCGCGGCGCCGTGCCAGCTCTACGTGCACGTGCCTTTCTGCGAAGTGCTGTGCCCGTTCTGCTCGTTCCATCGCGTCCGCTACAACCCATCCAAGACAGGTCGTTACTTCGAGGCGTTGCGCCGTGAGATCCAGCTCTACCACGAGAAGGGCTTTCGCTTCAGCGATGTCTACATCGGGGGCGGTACGCCGACGGTGAACGCTGACGAGTTGATCGCAACGCTCGATCTCGTGCGATCGCTGTCGCCTGTGCGCGCGGTTTCGATCGAGACGAACCCGAATCACCTCGACCCGGACGACCTGCGGCGTTATCGCGACGCGGGCGTCACGCGACTCTCCGTGGGCGTGCAGAGTTTCGACGATGGCTTGCTCGCTGGCATGGACCGGCTCGAGAAATACGGCAGTGGCGAGCTGATCCGCAGCCGTCTCGCGGCCGTGCAGGGCATTTTTCCTACGCTCAACGTCGACATGATCTTCAACCTGCCGGGGCAGACGCTTTCGATGCTCGAGCACGATCTCGACGTGCTGCAGGCGCTGCGGGCCGACCAGGTCTCGTTCTATCCGCTCATGACCGCGCCTACCGCGCGGCACAAGATGGAAAAAAGCATGGGGCTCAGCGACCCGAAGCTGCGCCACCCGATGTACGAACGGATCCTGCAGCGGCTGCTGGGCGAGTACCAGGCGTCGTCGGCCTGGTGCTTCTCGCGTAACCAGGGCATGTTCGACGAGTACATCATCGACCAGAACGATTACGTCGGCGTCGGCAGCGGCGCGTTCAGCTACGTGGGTGGCGCCTACTACTCGACGACGTTCTCGCTGAATCATTACTGCCGCCGCATCGAGGGCGGGCAGAGCGGCATCACGCAGCGCAGGCCGGTCGGCATCCGGGAGCAGATGCGCTACGACTACCTGGTGCGACTTTTCGGTGGCGAACTGCGTCGCGACTACATCGAGCGGCGGTACGGCAAGGCGTTCTGGTTACGCATGGCGCCCGAATTGCTCGCGATGCGGACGATCGGCGCGACACGCCACGACGCCGACGCAATCCGCCTGACCCAGCGCGGCATGTACTGCTGGGTGCTGATGATGGCCGAGTTCTTCAACTCGGTGAACTCGGTGCGCGAGCAGATGCGTGAGCACATCCGCGCCGAACTCGAGACCTGGAACGAAGAAGCGAAGGTGCCTTTGTCGGCCATCGGCCGCACGCCCGCGCGCGAGGTTGGACGATGACGATGCAGGACACACACGTTTCCCTCGCGCACGGCAACGGCGGGCGCTACATGCGCGAGCTGATCCACGAGATCTTTGCGCGTCACCTCGCCAATCCGTTGCTCGACACGGAATCCGACGCGGCCGTGTTGCCGTGGAACGCTGCAGACGGCGAGCTCGCCTTCACAACTGACAGTTTCACCGTGCAACCCATCGAGTTTCCGGGCGGCAACATTGGCTCGCTCGCTGTGCACGGCACGACCAACGATCTGGCCGTGGCCGGCGCGGTGCCGAAGTACCTGAGCCTCGGCGTGCTGCTCGAGGAAGGTCTCGAGTTCGCCGTGCTCGAACGCGTCGTTGCGGGGATTGCGCAGGCAGCCAGGGAGATCGGCGTCGTGGTGGCGGCTGGCGACACCAAGGTCGTGCGTCGCGGCGAAGGCGGCGGCATCTACCTGAATACGAGCGGCATCGGGGTGCGCAACCCGAACCTGCGGCTCGGCATGCGCGAGATCCGCGCGGGCGACGCCATCCTGGTGAGTGGTCCGGTCGGTGATCACGGCATTGCGGTCATGCTCGCCCGCGAGCAATTCGGCCTGCGAGGCGATCTGCAGTCCGACGCGGCGAGCGTGCTGCCCATCACGCTCGAACTCGCCCGCTGCAAGGGGCTGCGCTTCATGCGCGATCCGACGCGCGGCGGGATCGCCACTGTGATGCACGAGATCGTGCATGCAGCGGGACTCGGCGTGTATCTCGACGAAACGCAGGTGCCGGTTCGCGATTCCGTGCGCTCGGTGTGCGAAATGCTCGGCTACGACCCGTATTTCCTGGCCTGTGAAGGTCGTGTCGTCGCCATCGTTGCCGCAGACGAGGCCGCAGCTGCACTTGCGGCCGTGCGGGCACTGCCCTCGGGCCGTGACGCGGCCATTATCGGCCGCATCCAGGAGCAGCCGACGCGCGTCATCCTGCGCACGCCGCTTGGCGGCGAGCGCGTGATCGAAGAACTCGAGGACGATCCGCTCCCGCGCATCTGCTAGCCGGCAAAGAGCGGTCCGTTATCGATGTAGATGAGATAGCGGGCGATCTTGTCGCCGCGCAGGTAGAACACATTGACGAACGGAATCGTGACCTGCGAGCCGTCGAGCCGCGTGTAGGTGACGAGTCCTTCGCACACCGTCGAGCCATCGGCATCCCAGGTCCGCAGCAGCTCGTGCCGGCTGCCACCGATCATGCCGAAGAACGCATCGACGTAGGCAGCAACGTTCGCCTGGCCGTGCACCGCCGGCTGGCTGCCGAAGCGGAACTCACCGTCGTGTGTCAGGAACTCGGCGAATTCCTGCGAGCGCTTGCCGTCGATCGTGGCAAACAGCGAACTCCACCAGTCTTTGCTCGGCATGCCTCGTGATCCCCAAGCGGCCGGGATGGCCGTGACGTGGAATCTTGCCATGCATCGCGGGATGGGTCAGGTGGCGGCGTGCTACGCGGTAATCAATAGACGAACTGGTTGGGCATCCGTACTACGACGGTGTGCGTAGGTACACCCCACGATGGCCGCGCGCCGCCTGCAGTGATCCTGCTCGCGCCGGATGCGAACAGGATTCATCTCGCTGCGAATGGCGGCTGTTCCGCGGGAAAAGTTCCCTAACTCGCAGCAAAACTTCGGTAATCCGAAGTAATTGCCCCGCGCCCACAGCCCTACTATGGCTCCCGACAAATTTCGGACTGGACGCACTGCCCAGTTTTTTCGTTTCGGCGCAAGCCGAGTGAGGGAGTCAAACATGAGACTTGCAAGGCTTCGAGGCGCACGTGGATTCGTGCCACTCATCGCGCTCTTGGCGTTGGGCGCCGGCATGGCCGGTTGTTCCGGCGACGATGGCGACAACGGGGCAGCCGGCCCAGCCGGTCCTGCCGGCACGCCCGGCACGCCCGGCACGCCCGGCGCTACGGGCGCCACGGGTCCCACCGGTCCAGCGGGAGTTGCCAAGATCGAGCCGCGAGAGTCCTGTGGCGTCTGTCACGACGTCGGTTCGCTGG